>NZ_JBNHEP010000036.1:0-15631 GCF_050015995.1 Dapis brunnea BLCC-M229
CATTTTTTATACTACTTTTAATATTACAACTTGACGTGCGGAATATGGGTTTAAAACTACATACATGGTCTCTGGGTAAGTCCTCATTAATTCAACTATTGCGCTCTAGTTATTAGATTTTAGATAAACTGCCTGAGTGGTGATAGTGGTACGCACCCCTACGGGTTTCATGTCGCCCAGCGAAACGCCTCACTTCTGAGTGTGATTAATAATTAATTCAACTATTGCGCTGTAGTTATTAGATTTTAGATAAACTGCCTGAGTGGCGATAGTGCTACCCAGCCCTACAGGTTTCATGTCGCCCAGCAAAACGCCTAATACCAACCTGACTCCTTTGACATCCTGCCCGGCTGCGCCGGCACTGGGATTACTACCGAGCCGTAGCTCCTCGGCGGGTTGACCCCTCACAGGCTGCTGCTACCTTGGCGGTAGTCTATGGCTTGACGACCCGTCCACTTATAGTCTCGGAATGCCCTCCCGCAACTTACCAAAAATTCTTATGGATGTTTATTTGTGCCTTCAGGGCGCGAAGTGCTCATTGACCTGAAAGCTTCCCAAGTTCAGCTCTGAAGGTGAAGGAGTTTCGACAAACATCTTCTTTTCTACAGTATTTATGAGGCAAGGCGGGTGTTCAAACCAATTTCATGATAACATAGGAAGTAGCCCGTGCCTCGGCGAGGCTTTAAACCCAATTTTTCGGTAAAATCATACATTTATTCAGCAACGCCAATAAAAGATAAAGCAGTCAACATTACTGGGGCTGACATCCTCAAATTCTCAAATATAGTCTGTGATACGAATTTAACTTATGTACATCCCTAATCCGACGGCTCCTCTATCTAACTTCGCGCCTTCTGACTTCAGCTATAAATAGGTAGGCAAAATTAAACCTAAAATAACTGTAGCAGGACTTACGCATGGGTACTATATATAGAGTGCAAAAACTGTAGCGCTATAGTTTTTAACACTACATACATGGTCTCCGCGTAAGTCCTATGTATAAAATAAATTGGCCCAAACCATTCTAACTCTTGACTCCTCTGTTTCTTATTCAAGTTTCATGAACGTTATTTGTTACTACCTCTATAGGCGGTATTTCTTTAGATAAAGGTTTAATTTGATCTGGGCTAAAATTTAAACTAGAAAACAAAGGCAAAATTTCTTTACTAAAAGCCTCTGCTGCCTTAGAACGATAACGATTAGGATTATAAATGACTGATAATATTCTATTAATAACTATCTGATCTATTTTCGCCGTAGTCAAAACCCCAATTTGTAATTCCTTCTCAATAGCAGAAACAGAAACAAAAGCGACCCCCAAACCAGACTGAACAGCATTTTTAATTGCCTCAATTGAATTTAGTTCCATCTCTACTTTCAGACGGCGAGTATCAATGCCACTTTCAGATAATACTTGATCTATTACTTTGCGAATAGTAGATTGAGAGTCCAAAGTAATAAAATTTAAGTGATACAAATCATCTTTTTGAATAGTCTCCTTTTCAGCCAGAGAATGAGAAACAGGCAAAATTAAGGCCAGTTCATCCTCAGCATAAGGCACAACTTCCAAAGACTCCTGCAACTCCGGAGGAACTTCACCCCCAACAATAGCTAAATCTATTTGTCCATTAGCCACACTCCAAGCAGTACGACGAGTAGAATGAACGTGCAACTGTACAGCCACATCAGGATATTTTTGTCTAAACATCCCTATCATTCGGGGTAGTAAATAAGTACCAGTAGTTTGAGAAGCACCAACAATTAAAGTACCTCCCTGGAGATTTTGCAAATCTTCGATCGCCCGGCAAGTTTCTTGACAAAGAGATAATATTTTCTCGCCGTAAGTAAGTAGCAAATGACCAGCTTCAGTTAATTGTGCCCGGCGACCACCCCGGTCGAATAAGGGCACATTCAACTGTCGCTCTAAATTTTGTACCTGTAAACTAACTGCTGGCTGAGAGACAAACAAACTATCGGCAGCTCGTTTAAAGCTACCTTCAGCAGCGATCGCTTTGAGAATGCGTAATTGGTCTAGGGTGAAAGGAAGCTCAGACATATTGTTAAAGGAAAAAAAAATTTAGGGAGTTGATGCCGAAAGGTTTCCCTAATGGACAAATTGCTGACGTAATGGCCTTTGATTTGATTAGATAGGTTGTTGGAGAGCAAGAAGAGAGTGGAGAACTGATGAGAAGTTTGAATTTATAGTCTTTTTTTGTATGAAAGCAGGTTTTTATTTATAGAAACCATTTACTATTTTTGCCAAGATTAAGTTTTTCCACAAGGAGTCAGGAATACTGAGTCAGAAGTCAAGAGATAGAGGCAAGGAATAGGGGAACAAGGTTGAAAAATACTCCTTATCTTCTCATCTCCTCACCTTCCCCTCTCTTGATTAAATAGAACTCATTTAAGTTCTATAGCAGTAGCCACAGCAATAACCTGAGAATTATGGAACACCTGACTCTTGCCCTTTGCTATAAGTTGCCTATTGTATAAGTTGAGGAATGGATCGAAACAATCTTTCCACGCCCCATGTCAACCTGTGTTCTCATCCCCTGGTCTTTTCTGGTTAGTTCATCAAACTCTGATCGTCCTGTTTAGATTAAACTAAATCAGGTACTTTTGTCCCTGAGACTTATGTTGAAGGTCAAGACTTAGACTTACCGGAAGCATAGAGCTAACCCATAAGTCTGAGCTGGAACTTGAGATTTCCATATTCCTCAGCCGAGGTATAAATAATTTCTTGGGCAAATTAGTCTCCACACTCAGCGCATTTCCTTCCCCTTGAATGGGGTTAGCAGTTTACGTCCCTTTAGCATACTGCTGGAGGATTCCTCCAAAAGTTAACTTTTATTATCAATTTCCTATATTGGCCATGTCTAATGATTCGTTAACCCTTAGCCATTTAATCATCTTGGGGTTACTGCTGAGTTTTGCGATCGCTCATAGTGGTTTAGCTGCCATCCGAGCCTGGGCCGAAAAGAAAATTGGTCCTAGACTCTACCGCATCTTATTTGCCCTAGTCAGTCTACCACTAGCAGTAGTTCTGATTGTTTACTTTTTCAATCACCGTTACGATGGCTTACAGTTATGGCAACTGCAAGGTGTCCCAATTGTCAAACCTATAGTCTGGATACTATCAGCAATTTCATTCCTTTTCCTGTACCCCTCTACATTCAACCTGTTAGAAATTGCAGCAATTCAAAAGCCCCAAGTCCATCTCCATGAAACAGGGATTATTCGCATTACTCGCCATCCCCAAATGGTGGGCCAAATAATCTGGTGTATTGCCCACACCCTTTGGCTAGGAACAAGCTTTACTTTAGTTACATCAGTTGGCCTAATACTCCATCATTTGTTTGGTGTTTGGCATGGGGATCGACGACTCGAGGAGCGTTTTGGTGAATCTTATGAGAAATTAAAATCCCGTACATCAGTTATTCCTTTTCTAGCAATTATCCAAGGACGTCAAACCTTACAGTTACATGAGTTTCTTCGATGGGCTTACCTTGGAGTAGGAGTTTTTGTCCTCTTATTCTGGCAAGCTCATCCTCTATTAATTCGTGCAACTTGGAGCGTATACTGGTAGCATGATCCCAGGATATAAAAAATTTAATTAATATAGATTCAAGGATCATGGTTTTGTCAGTGAACCAAAATAGTTTTAAAGAAGAGGTGTTAGAGTCTTCTAACCCAGTTTTAGTTCATTTTTGGGCACCTTGGTGTGGCTTGTGTAAAATGATTGTCCCCCAATTAGTTAAATTTCAATCTGAGTGGAATGGCCATTTAAAGCTTGTAGGGGTCAATGCTGATGAAAGTTTAAAGCTTGCTAGTAGCTATCAACTGAAAACTTTGCCTACTTTGATTCTGTTTGAGGATGGTCAAATAGTTAATCGAGTAGATCATTTTCAGGCACGAGAAGATTTCCGGCGAACATTGGATGCTTTTATGTTGAGCTATAAAAATCGTTGCCTCACTCAACTTTTGCGACCACAGTTAATTTCATTGGGTCAAAATTATGGCATTCAGAAATCCCGATAGATAAATCTAGGGATTTTTTTGATTAGTAAATATTCGGAGACTTGCATCTGTGGCGGTCATATTATCTATTTAACACAGACTAGCGATTTATCTCAACGTTGGTTGAAGACCCGCGCTCTCCTGAAAGGGAGCGACGCAATTGGAAAACCAATCAATTTTGCGGTTTTTACAAGTTTTGTGCTATGGTGAATAGACTAAGGCTGCTGGGCTAGCAGTTTCAGCGCCAGTTGCTCATGGGGGAAATCCCCAAGACCGCGCTGGCTTGTCTGTGGAGCGACTGTAAGACCAGAAAGAGGTTCGGCCTTTGAGGCAGATGCGTACTTAAGCAGAAAGATCTAATCCGCGAGGTTTAGGAATCCCGCGATGCCCTTGTAAGCGCAACGTCGGCAGGATGTCAATAATTCGTTAATCATACTGTTGCTGAGTTTCATATTAAGAGGTTAAAACTAGAAATGAAGGGAGTAATCATTTCCTTTGGAGCCAGTTTTAGCCTCTTTTAGTTTTTTGATAATTTATAGCTTTAAGCATTCAGCTATAAGCTTTTTTGATAGTACTACGCATTAAGGTTAGGACATTCCCTTGTTGCTTTTAAACCCTGATTCTAGTTTTAACCAAAAAACGTACTGCTATATTAACTTTTTTTAGTTTTTTATTAATTTATAGTTTCCCATGTTTTATCCCTGTATTTCATAAGTCTCAAAATTGCCATTATTTGCAGGGCTGTTTCATTCTAAACTGTGCCATTTTATGTATTGACGAAGCTACCTTATTTCAAGCTTTGGGAAATTTATTTTTCGCTGTCTGAAAATCAATAAATTCATTGCCGAAATCTAGAATGAAATGACCCTGCATTATTTGAATCAGATATTATGATTAAAAATACTCAAAATTTCAGTAAATTATTAGCTATAATATTGGTCAAACTATTGCTAATTTCAAGTTTTACTATTCCAGAAAAAGCTAGGGTATCTGATTTTTTTTCAATAGCTAAAAGCTGGAAAAATGTACTTTTAAAATCCTCAGAAATAGCAGAAAAATCGCAATTATATCTGCTTTTTATATTAGCACAAAGTTATAAAGTAGGGGATTATGTGGAAGTGCTTTGGGAAGGAAACTGGTATCTAGGAAAAATTGTATAAATTAATAATGCTTGATATTGTATGACTTATTCTAGTTATGACAATTCTTGGGATGAATGTATAGGTAGCGATCGCGCTTGATTTTCTCCTAACAATTCTTTCGGTATTAATAAACTTTTTTCTGTTACTGTTAATTTCATGTTTAATTACCCCAATTAATTTTCTACATTAATCAAATAAAGTTACTTTGTCCTAGAGTAAGTATTATCATTTTACCGATCGAAATATTACTTTAGCAAAAAACTTTACTTTTGTCGAGAATAAGTCTTTATAGTGGTGGAGCGATCGCTACTCAGGAAGAGGCGATCGCCCGCATTGCTAATATGTTAAACTAGAATTGTATTTTCTTGATAGACAGACAAAATTTATATGGCAGAAATTACTACTGATGAATTACCTGAAAGTTTACAGACTCTATTTATAGAAGTTGAACGCACAAAAACTCCACTAACTGTCATCCAGAAAGGAAAACCATTAGCGATCGTTTATCCTGCTACCAGCGAAACTAAACGCGCTCCCTGTAGCGTTCGGAACCAGGTTATCGCACACCAGTATTAATTGTTCAAAATGATGGTTTTAATCGCAGTTTGATTCAAACTATAATTGTGGTGGTTATCACTTCAAATCTAGAATTAGCTGAAGCACCCGGAAATGTTTTGCTGCCAAAAAAAGCAACTAGACTGCCACGAGATTCTGTTGCTAATGTATCTCAAGTGATAACTCTGGATAAGTTGTTTTTAGAACAACGAGTTGGTTCTTTTTCGGAGGAGTTGCAGGAGAATGTTGATGAAGGTCTGCGTCTAGTTATGTACCTTTAGAGTAATAATTTGGCGATCGCTACTCATGCAGGTTGGGTTGAGGAAGTGCGATTCGTTTGGCCTAACGAGCTCCTATGCAAGTTAGCCAGTCCCAAAAACTAGGGATAACTCTAGTAGCCATGTAGGTTGAATTCCTACTCTCCGGGATGCGGAGTGACTCTAAAGCTCAGGTTTCCAAGGTAACAACTTGGTCTCTCAGTGCATGGGCTTAAAGCCGTAAAACTAGAAGGTTTTTACTTGGTTATTGCGGCCAAGGGAGTTGCATAAGGTTAACGCACAGTCAATAAGCGTATTACCGCTCGTCACCCAAAATTGGTGAAATTAAGCCTGATACACCAAACCCAAACGGGATGCCTTGTATGACTGGTAACGTAGTTTCTCGACGTTATCGCATCTAGTTAGAGGCCGGGCGAGACTGGGAGCCTAAGTGCAAGGTGAAATGGTACTAGGGAACGAAGTAACCCCTATTGGACTCTCATTATTGAGTAGGGAAAGTTTAACCAATGTTCATTAGGGATAAGGATTCTCCAAGAAGCAAACCTAGAGTAATGTCTAGGATATGCAGACGTGGGGAGGCAGTAAGGTTGGCAGGTACCCGAAATTAATAAGGCAAAACTTAGCTCCCTGTAGTATAAGTGCCCACGGAAAGTAGGTGAAACCTTAACCTAGAAATCCTTGCTGTTAGGAGCCGTGTGAGCTGGAAACTCTCAAGCACGGTTTTGTAGCAGAGGTGAGGGATAGCAAGATCCCCATCGACTGCATCCCGAAACCCAACACAATATAGTCCAGTAGGGTGTGTTAGCGTCAGCGTAACGCACCGAAAATCAATGGTGGTGCGTTACATTTCATTAACGCACCCTACAAGAGCGAACCCAATTATTCAGATTATGGTACGGATGCAAAGATTAAGTAACACACCGAAAACCAACTAAACTTAATCTTAGGTTTTTTTGGGTTTAATTAGGAAAAAGTGCCCATATCACCACCATCGCCACCATCGCCACCAAGACCTGCAATGGCTCCGCCTTTTACAGCTCCAACCTTGGCACCAATAACTGCTCCTGGTGGACTTCCAAACAAGAATCCAATAACTCCACAAACAGCAGCACCCGCAACAGCAGCTCCTACACCTTTTCCAAATCCTTCTGCAAATGAATTCCGACCTTCTTTGTTGCTCATAATGTTGTCTCCAAAATGATATGATCAATAATTGGACTCAATTTAAAGTCCAATAGAGCTTGACAGAAGATTAAACTAAAATCTTTTAGTATCTCTGTCCTCTACTATTTCTTTCCATGATTACTTAGTGAATCAGTGCTTTTTCTACTCAGAAAATGTTCAATATTGTTACTCTTGTTCTGACTCAAATTTATCTACTTTTGTGGAAAAATGTTAAAAATGTACTCAATTGTTCCTAAATGTAAACGATAATACAGATAAAATCCTACCCACTAAACCCATGAACTTAGAAGAAGCCTTACAACTGGCTGATAAAATAGTTTTTGAGAAAACAGGCAAGCATCTCAATGACCTACAAGAGGCTGTACTCAGAGTAACTCTACAAAGAGAGAGCTACAAAGATATCGCCAAAGAATTTGATTGCTCTAATGGTAATGTGAGAAAAGCTGGTGCAGAATTATGGAAAATTCTTTCAGAGGAATTAGGGGAAGATGTAAGTAAATCAAATTTTTGCTCGGCAATGGAAAGGTGGCAAAGTTGTAATGTTTTGAACTTTGCAGAAAACGTGAGTACCACCTTGACTGTTTGTCCAAAAGAAACACACCCCCCAGATACACCAGACTCACACCAACCTAACCAACAAACATCTCACCCCACACAACCCGCAACGCCACATCAAGATTTAGACGAAATGCCAGAGTTAGGCGACTTCTACAACCGCAACACCGAACTCAAAACCCTAACAACCTGGATTTTACAACAACATTGTCGCCTCATAGCACTCACGGGTATCAGTGGTATCGGCAAAACCACATTAGCAGTAAAACTGGTTCAACAAATAAAAGATAATTTTGACTATGTAATTTGGCGCAGTCTCGAAACATCCCCCACTTTTGCAGAATTTCAAGCTGACTTAGTTCAATTTTTCTCCCAGTCTCAACCACAAAATTCACTGGAAAACACACAAAAACCATTACCCCTAATCAAATATTTGCAAAAGCATCATTGTTTAGTCGTCTTAGATGACATTCATCACCTTTTCAGCAGTGAGGAGTTAGCAGGAAAATACAAACCAGGATACGAAGAATATGACTGCTTTTTCAAACAGATCGAAAAATTATCCCATCAAAGTTGCTTCCTATTAATAGGTTGGGAACAACCAATTAAACTTCCTCAACTCAAAAGCAAAAAAACACCAATTCCTATTTTGCAACTGACTGGTTTAGATATCGCCAGCGCTAGAGAAATACTCATAGATTATGGTTTAACAGAAATTGATAACTGGGAAAGACTCATTCACCCCTACCAAGGCAACCCTTTATGGTTAAAAAGTGTCGCAAGTCAAATTCAAGAGTTGGAAGAAAATTTAATTGAGTTATTGCCCGATGATGCCATCTTATTACCAGAAGATTTGAAAGATAATTTACAGGAGACAAGCGATCGCCTCTCCCAAGCAGAAAAACAAACCCTGTCACTCTTAGCAACAAAAAATCAACCTATTAGTCTGGCGCAACTCTTAGAAACTACACAAACGTCACCATCAGATTTACTCAACACATTACAATCTTTGTGTCGGCGTTTCCTGATTGAAAAACAAGGAAATCTTTATAGTGTGCCACCTGTACTCACAGGGCAGATGAATTTTTTGTTTTTTTCTTCAACTATTGTGCAATAGTTTTATTAATTTACCTATTATTACAAATAATTAAAATTATATTTCTTTAGCAAAGCACATTCAATGAATTAAGACAACTCTCTCTTTACAATTGTTCAAATAATGGCTTTGATTCAATAATTAATAATTAATAATGAATAATTAATAATTACCCCTCCTTGAAAACGGATAGGATTGACTAATCATGAAAATTTTTATTTATTATCCCCTATCCAAGGGGAGGCTTTAAACCAAAATTTTTCGGTAAGCTCAGAATAAGTTAAAATTTTTCCTAACTAAATCTATAAAAGGGGAGGCTTTAAACCAAAATTTTTCGGTAAGCTCAGAATAAGTTAAAATTTTTCCTAACTAAATCTATATAACAATTGAGGTTTGAGGCTGAAAAAAATATAGTGTTTGTTCTGGGTGATGATTCCTGGTAAAATCTTCTATGGTCAAAGATAAAAGTTCAGTTTCTGCTCTATAAGGAGAATTTCAATGGCAACTCTGACAGTTTTAAAGTTCCCAACTACAGACGGTGCAGATCAAATGATTAGTATTTTGAGTGACCTACAAAAACAAGAACTAATCAAAATTCAAGATGCAGCAATTGTGAGTTGGACAGAAGGAAAGAAAAAACCCAAAACCCGTCAACTATATGACCTTAAAGTTCTAGGTGCTCTGGATGGTGCTTTCTGGGGGATGCTATTTGGTATTATTTTCTTTGTACCAATTTTTGGAATGGCGATCGGCGCAGCATTAGGAGCCTTAAGTGCTTCTTTTACAGATATCGGCATCAATGATGATTTCATTAAAGATGTCCGCACAAAAGTAACTGAGGGAACTTCTGCCTTATTTTTGTTAAGCACAGATGCAGTTGTAGATCGGGTAGCAGAAGCGATTAAAGATATAAATTTTGAAATTGTAGCAACCAATCTGCCAAAAGAGCAGGAAGAAAAATTGCGTGAAATGTTTGTTCACTAAATCTGCTTCTAAGACCTAATATCAAATATATAGCAAACGGCGATCGCCTCTATTTAACCAAAGAGCGATCGCCTAATTTTGGAACAGAAAGAATTACTTAGTAGGCCACTCAGTATGGAAGAATTCACCACGAGGCTTATCAATACGCTCATAAGTGTGAGCGCCGAAATAATCCCGTTGAGCCTGAGTCAAGTTTTGAGGTAAAGTTCCCCGACGATAACTATCAAAATAATCGAGAGAAGCACTAAATGCAGGAACAGGTAATCCTAACTGACCAGCTAGACCAACAACTTCCCGCCAAGCATCCTGGCGATCGAGAATGGTTTGCTTAAATTCTGGAGCTAACAATAAATTAGGTAGACTGGGATTTTCATCAAAAGCCTTCTTAATCTTATTCAAAAATCCAGCTCTAATAATACAACCACCCTTCCAAATTCGCGCCGACTCACCCAAATTCAGATTGTAATTAAATTCCTTAGATGCAGCAGCCAACAATGCCATACCTTGAGCATAAGAACAAATCTTAGAACAATACAAAGCATCCCGCACCTTATTAATCATAGCTTGGGCGTCGCCTTCGTACTTAGCAGTCGGACCTGTCAATTCCTTAGCAGCAGCTACACGCTCATCTTTAATACCAGACATAATCCGAGCATTAACAGCAGCAGTAATAGTTGGAACAGCAACCCCCAACTCTAAAGCATTAATTACCGTCCATCTACCTGTACCTTTTTGTCCGGCAGAGTCAACAATCATATCAACTAAATGGTTGCTAGTCTCAGTGTCTTTCTTAGTAAAGATATCCGCTGTAATTTCAATTAAGAAGGATTCCAACTCTGGAGTTTTGTTCCACTCAGCAAAAATTTCATGGAGTTGTTCGTTGCTAATTCCTACAGCATTTTTCAACAAGTCGTAGGCTTCAGCAATTAACTGCATATCGCCATACTCAATGCCGTTATGTACCATTTTCACATAGTGACCAGCACCTCCAGGACCAATGTAAGTCACACAAGGACCATCATCAACTTGAGCAGCTATTTTAGTTAAAATTGGTTCTAATTCTTTGTAGGAAGCCTCTGTACCACCAGGCATTAAACTAGGTCCCCATAAGGCACCTTCTTCTCCACCACTAACTCCCATCCCCATGAAACCTAATCCGGTAGATTCTAAATCTCTAGTACGGCGTTCTGTATCTTCGTAGAGGGAGTTACCACCGTCGATGATCATATCATCTTTGTCTAAGAGGGGTTTAAGTTGTTCGATAACTTTATCAACTGGTCCTCCTGCTTTTACCATGACCAGGATTCTACGGGGTCTTTCTAGGGATTGAACAAAATCTTCTAAAGTATAAGCAGCGTGTACGTTTTTCCCTTGTGCCCGCTCTGCCATAAATTTTTCTGTTTTATCGCCACTGCGATTGTATACAGAGATGGGAAATCCATTACGTTCTACGTTGAGAGCTAGGTTTTCTCCCATTACAGCTAAACCTATAACACCAAATTTTTGCTGTCCCATAATAATTTTTACTTCCCTGACTTTTTCTCTAATTTAAGTTACCGTTTTTAGATTACAGGTCTTTTTTTTTGAGGGTTTCCAGTAAAGGTTTTTTTTAATATTTCAAGTATAGGCTGATACAAATAAATTAATATTTAAGAGAGGGTAAAAATTCTGTATCAATAAATTCAGCACTATTCTTGATTTTAGTAATCTCAAGTCTAATTCAAGATGTAGAATATGAATAAATTATGATATTCTACTGTAGATTACAGATTAATTTAATCATTGCAATAGTTTTTATAGTTCAAAGGGGGTAATTTATGGATGAATTAAAGTATCTTGCTAATTGGGTAAAAGAGCAGCACGCTCAAGAATATATTTTGACTTGGTTGTTGAATCAGCCTGGGCTTTGGTGGTCTGATGGAGAAGCATATCAGGCAGCTTTACAAAAGTCTGGGAAGTTATTGAAGGAGTATGTTCAAAAAAATCAAACTGGGGATTTATTCCAAGGTATTGCGGAAAAAATTATAGATGATGAAAGTTGGGATGAAGTGGCTGAGTCTCTGACAAGAATTATTTCCGTTTATCAAGATGAGTTGGTAAGATTGCAGGATTATAGTCGGCGCAAAAATAGCAAAAAGATTGTAAAAAAAAGTCTGAATAGTGAAGATTTATCTGTTGAAGATAATGAAGAAATGGAAATACAACAAGCTTTGCCAGACCCATTTGCTGATGCTTTGACAGGAGAGGAATAGGTAATAATTAATAATTAACAATTAATAATTAATAATTACCTCTGCTTAAAAAGAAGAGGATGAGTTCAGAGGAACTTTTTTCTTTTTTCTGCAGATAAAACTCTTAAAGCAGGAATATTTAATAATTTAATTGATTTACCATCTATAGAAATTAATTTTTGTTCGCTTAATTTGGCAAAAACTCTGGAAAGAGTTTCAGGAATAGTACCTAATGATGCAGCTAATTGACTTTTACTCATATCTAGTTTGACTTCTGATGGATCGGAAGAGCGATCGCTTAACTCCAATAAATAAACGGCTAATCTTCCTGGTACTTCTTTCAGTGATAAATCTTCAATTAATTTGGCAAATAAGCGCAAGTATTTGGCAAAAACTGACAACATATTAATCGCAATCTTCGGATGATTTTCTAATAGTTTTAAAAATTCTGTTCTAGGGAAAAATAATAGCTCAGTTTTTGTCAATGCTTCTGCTGAAGCCGGATAACATTTGCCATCAAAAGCTGGAACTTCAGCAAAATGTTCTCCCGTAGTAAATATATGTAAAATTTGTTCTTTTCCTTCAGGAGAAAATTTAAAAACTTTGACCTTGCCAGAGAAAATAATAAAAAAACCTCTACCTTTTTCTCCTTCCCAAAAAATCGGTTCTTTTTTTTGATAAATTTGAAGTTTAGCTATTTGACTAACAGCCTGCAAATGTTCTGAGGGAAGATTATTAAAAATTTGAGTATTAGCTATAAATTGACTGATTTTTGATATCTGCTCATTCATTGTTTATTTCAGAAATTCTTTAAGTATGTAAGTCTAAGAGACTGTTTGTAAAAGGAATATTAAATTCAGGCGTAGGGTGGGTTTTGCTGGCGCAAAGCTTCGCTAACGGCTGTCGCCGACATGAAAAGGCGGCAATAACTATGAATCGTAACCAAAATTTAACTTTCCGCCGTAACCCACCGAACATTAAGTACTCTGGCTGTCTTAATCTTTAGTTTACAAACACTGTCTAATTAAACGTAAAAAAAATTGTAGATTCGCCTTCATCAAAAAGTCTTATAAAAATAATTTTTAGCTAAATTTGACCATATAAAAATTGTGATATTTTATATTTTACAAACAATATTTTATCGGATATTTATAAAATTTGAAGCAGCACTCAGCAATCAGTTTTTCAAGGTGTATATAGGGGTTTGAATCCCTTATATACACGCACCACTAATTTTTCAAACTCTTGTGGGGGGACCGTTACCCTCGGATTTTTAGCTGAAGGCCGTAGTTACGACCCAGGAGGCTAGCTAAATGCTGTTTGCGTAGCATTCCGTAAGGAAAAGCTAATAGCTAGTTAAAAAACAAAGTTATTAGTTATTAACTTGCAGATAATTAGACTTTTTTCCTATAAAAATAGATTTGGTTATAAAGGGAACAGAAAAAAGTCTTAATTTTTACTTGTAGAGCTATAGGTGGTGATGTAGCATTAGTGAATTTTTCAAAATGTTTGATAGGAATTTCTACTTAAAAAAAGATTTCTTAACTAAGTTTTAATAACAGCCATCTCTTTTGAGACTTATCATAAAAATAGAAGTTAGCAGTTAAATAAAATACAAATTATTCAGCAACCTCAAAAATTTACTAATTATTGACTCAAGTCAAAGACAAAATTTCTAGCCAGTAACTAAAGTAAAAATATAAGACTTCTTGCAGAAGTCAGGGAATAGGGAATAGGGGCGATAAAATTTTTGATTCTATATCTCTAATTGATTGAATTAAAACTTTTGCAAGAGGTCTATACAGATAAAAACCTACCAGGAGAAAAAAATTATGTCTATGTTTTGCGAACAATGCGAACAAACCGCCAGTGGGCAAGGTTGCCACCAGTGGGGAGCTTGTGGCAAAAGTCCAGAATTAAACGCTGTACAAGATTTATTAGTTTACTGCCTCCGGGGGTTGGCAGAAGTCAGACTCCAGGCAAAACAATTAAATATTCCCACTAAAGAAATAGATGTCTTTATCTGTGAGTCAATGTTTGCGACAATGACAAATGTTAACTTTAACAAAAAAAGCTTTGCTCAATATATTAAACAGGCGATCGCTCATCGGGAAAACCTGAAAACTCAAATTTATCAAACTAGATGGTCTCCCCTAGCTAACTACGAACCAGACTACAGCGAAAGTTTATCTCTCCAAGGTGAAAATGTTTCCCTAAAATTTCTTGCTCAGTCTAATAGTAACCTTGATATATTTTCTCTCAAATTAACTGTCATCTATGGTATCAAAGGCGCAGCTTCCTACACATTCCACGCTATGGAGTTGGGAGAAGAAGATGAAAAAATTTATGACTTTATTGCCGAAGCATTAGTCGCCCTAGATAACCAAGACCTTATCCTTGACGACTGGGTAAACCTAGCATTGAAAGTTGGAGAAATTAATCTCAAAGCAATGGAATTGTTAGACGCAGGTCATACAAAAACCTACGGTCATCCCGTACCTACCACCGTACCGTTAAACCCTCGAAAAGGAAAAGCAATTTTAGTTTCTGGTCACGATATTCGACAACTCGCAGCAATTTTAAAACAAACTGCTAATACCGATATTACTGTCTATACTCATGGCGAACTTTTGCCTTCCCACGGTTATCCGCTTTTGAAACAACAATATCCCCATTTTTACGGTCATTATGGTACCGCTTGGCAAAACCAAACTAAAGATTTTGCTAAATTCCCAGGCGCAATAGTTGTAACAACAAATTGTTTGATGCCTCCCCATGAAAATTATGAGGATAAATTATTTAGTATTGGTCCGGTGGGATATCCAGGAATGACTCATTTAGACACAACAACAGACGGTATTCCAGATTTTTCTCCCGTGATGGAAAAGGCGTTGTCGATGTCTGGGTTTACTGGAGATGGGGAACCGAAACAGGTAATGGTTGGTTTTGCCCGAAATACAGTTTTGAATGTTGCAGATACTGTGGTTGAGGCAGTCAAGCAAGGGAAGATTCGTCATTTCTTTTTAGTGGGTGGTTGTGATGGAGCGAAACCAGACCGAAATTATTATACGGAGTTTGTGGAGAAGGTTCCCGAAGATTGTGTGGTTTTGACTCTTGCTTGTGGAAAGTTCCGCTTTTTTGACAAAGAGATGGGTTTAATTGGAGAAATTCCTCGGTTAATGGATGTTGGTCAGTGTAATGATGCTTATTCGGCAATTCAAATTGCTTTGGGTTTGGCAAAAGCATTTGATGTGAGTGTTAATGAGTTGCCCTTGTCAATGATTTTGTCTTGGTATGAGCAAAAAGCAGTGGCAATTTTGTTGACTTTGTTGTATTTGGGAATTAAAGATATTCGGTTAGGTCCGACTTTGCCTGCTTTTATTTCCCCTAAGGTTTTTGAGTTATTGCAGCAGAAATATAATTTACAGGCTATCGCTACTCCAGATGAAGATTTGGCAGCTTGTTTGGGTGGTATGATGGGATAACTTCATTGAGTTGGACAAATTTGGAACTTTAAATCATCGTTATAAGTAATATCATGTCCGGTAGCATCGTTTGTGTAAAACCTGAGCGATCGCTACTCTTCAA
>NZ_JBNHEP010000037.1:0-9699 GCF_050015995.1 Dapis brunnea BLCC-M229
GGTTAGTACAATTAGTTTTGTGATTATTTCCAGAGATAGGAAATATATAAACTAGTAGATTTTACAGATTTTACAGATTTAGGGTAGGGGTAAATATCCAGTTAGTTAAATATAGTTATTCTCGGTACAGTTGTGTAGAAAATATATGTTTACCCCATGTGCAACTTTTCTAAACTTACGGAATTTAAGTAGTTATGAAAATAACCTTTTCAGTCTTATGGCAATAAGCCGTTGTATTTTAGTAGAAAGTTGCACACCGCGTATGTTTATCTTCCATCTTGACTCTCAACAGCAACATCAGAATCAGAAGTTTGATGCAGTTCTGGTAATTTTTTATTCATCAAATACAATTTTCGGTTAGTACAATTAGTTTTGTGATTATTTCCAGAGATAGGAAATATATAAACTAGCAGATTTTACAGATTTAGGGTAGGGGGAAATATCCAGCTAGCAGATTTTACAGATTTAGGTTAGGGGGAAATATCCAGTTAGTTAAATATAGTCATTCTCGGCACAGTTGTGTAGAAAAAATATATACAGAATTAAGCAACAGCAATAATAGTTTCAGACTTTTTGTCTATTTTGAAATTTTTTACACATCGGACATCTAATGCTATACCATAATAGCAAAATAGGTTATCACAAATTAATTAATCGGTAAAATGACATAAAATTACTATTAATTATCACTCCTACTTCTCCGAATATCATATTAATCAGGTAGACTATTTTATTATCTTATCTGTTCCCTATTCTATGTTCCCTAAAATACAATTTTTGTATATCTTGCGCATTTGAGAAATACTATATCAGACAATTCAAATAAAATTACCATATTGCTTTTATCCCGAATATCATATTAATCAGGTAGACTATTTTGTTATCTTATCTGTGCCCTATTCTATGTTCCCTAAAATACAATTTTTGTATATCTTGCGTATTTTAGAGATACTATATCAGACAATTCAAATAAAATTACCATATTGCTTTTATTATGAATTGAGAATAATTCTTGACTGGTAATCTGATGATTAAAAGCGATCGAGATCAAATAAAGAGTATGGATGAAAGATTACAAAAAATATTATCTCAGTGGGGAATAGCCTCTCGGCGTCAAGCTGAACAAATGATTATAGCTGGACGAGTAAAGGTTAATGGTAAAGTTGTCCAATTAGGTGAAAAGGCTAAACCAGACTTGGACAAAATTGAAGTAGATGGTTTGCCCATCAGACCAGAAAATCGCCCTGAGCCCATATATTTATTGCTCAATAAACCTATAGGAGTAATTTCAACTTGTTCAGAACCTAGCAGACGTAGTAAAGTTTTGGATATCCTGAGTACAGAACTGCGAAATGGAAAAGGTATTCATCCTGTAGGACGTTTAGATGCAGACTCTACAGGAGCATTACTCCTCACAAATGATGGTCGGGTAACTTATAGTTTAACCCATCCCAAACATTGTCTTCCCAAAACCTATCAAGTCTGGATAGAAGGTCATCCCCAGGAATCAACCTTAAAATTGTGGCGTCAAGGTATTATCTTATCTGGTAAAAAAACTTTACCAGCTCAGGTTAAAGTCCTAAGAGAACATAATAACTCTCAAACTCTTTTAGAAGTGGTTATCTCTGAAGGCAGAAATCGCCAGATTCGTAGAGTTGCAGAAAAATTGGGACATTCTGTACTCAAACTACACCGTACTGCAATTGGCCAAATTAAGTTGCAGCTACCCGGAGAGTCAGTTTTATCTATTGGCCATTATCGATCTTTGAAGGATTTTGAAATCGACTTTTTGGATGCCCAAATTATCAAATCTAAATTCACCTAAAAACTCTCTTTTATGACAAACAAGTACTCTTTTTCAGAGTTTGAACTGAGTGGATCAAACAATTAAACATCCAAATAATATTTCCAAATTGTTTCATACTTTGTGCTAGGTCAATCTTGCTGCCTTAATCAAAATATATTTTGTTTGCAGAACTTTTTTTCAATCCTATTAAGTTCCTATGCAAAATTAATTACACATCCTATTTTCCTGTTCCCAGATCCGGTGTTCCCTGTTTCCTTTCTTAACTAGGAAATTTATTTTACACGACTACTTATATAGCAATCCGTGCATAGGTTGCGGGTAATCAAAAAGTAAATAAAAAAACTGAAACTCTTACCTGTTCGCAGATCCGGTGTTCCCTAAAAAGCAGTAATATTTTTGACAGCAATAAAATAGGATTGCTATAAATATATTTAGGAGTAATAAAAGTTAATTTTTTTTCTGAAACTAAGCACCCAAAACTAATCATATTATTGCTGAAATTAAGTTAGATAAAATTAATCAAATAATGTTACCCATAATAGGAGTGATTAAAATACTTTACATGAGATTTATCTTTGATAAAAAATCTAGTTTATCGTTTGTCACCAAGAAGCTAAAATAGATGCCCATAGATAAAAAACAGATAATAAATTTCTCAAAATAAATGGTTAGATGCTGTGTCTTTTGAATTATGAATCCTGAATCATAACTCTAGCGTAATTTGTAGCCAACTTTTTTCCAAAAATAGGATAAATTTAAAAACAAGAAAAACTATAGTTTATATAAAATAAGTTAAAGCAATGGTCAATTTGACAGCAATCAAAAACCTGAAAAAAAGTTTCTCTTTTGTACCCTTAAAACAACCTTTTAATCAAAGGAAAGAATTATCTTTTGAAGAAGAACAAATTCAGGTATTAATAGAGATAGGGCATAAATTAAAAATGTTTAGAGATAAACATTCGATTTGTTTAGAAAGAGTGGCAGTAGTGACAATGATTAGAATTAATTTACTAGAAGCGATAGAAGAAGGTAATTTAGAACAACTACCAGAGCCAGTTTATATCCAAGGTATGATCAAGCGATATGCAGATGCTATGGGATTAGATGGAGAGAAACTAGCAAACTTATTTCCGACTGTAAAAACTCAGGAAATTACCAAAAAATCTTTTCCGAATGTATCAATGCTTCACCTACGACCATATCATCTTTACTTTCTATATGTATTGCTTGTTATTTTATCAGTTCGTTTGTTACCTCATCTAATTACTGGATCTGATATATTAGCGAGAGAAAAGGGAATTACTAACTCTGAGAAACAACAATACCAAGCAGAAAATCAGAGAGATTTGTCAGCTCAAGCATCTCTGGTAAATACCAAAACTGAGCAAAAATATTCGGATAAAACTACAGCAGAAAAGCCAGAAAAACTTCAGGATAAACAACCTGTAGTGCTGAGTGTAATTGTCAAAGAGGAATCCTGGGTATCAATAGAGATAGATGGAAAAATAGCATTTGAAGGAACTTTAGCTCAAGGCACTCAGAAGACTTGGTCAGCCCAAAAACAACTGGTTTTCTTTGCAGGAAATGCTGGGGGAATACTGATACCTATTAATAACTTACAAAATATGCAACTGGGAAAACCAGGTGAAGTAAAAGAAGTTGTCTTTACTCCTACTAATACCAAAATTTCCCAGTCAAAATAAGACCTTGTCCTTCAGGGCGGGGTTGAAATAATGTTAAAAATTAAACAGTATTATTTATACTCACATTAATCCTGGTTTTCTGGAGTACGGCCATAAATGTCTGTCACCTCTTTAAGGCGATCGCTTATCTCTGAGGTTAACATCCCCGATTGGTAACGCCAGCTCCAATTACCTTCTGCAATACCAGGCTGATTCATAATAGCTTCTTCCCCCAATCCTAAAATATCTTGTAAAGGAAAAATTGCCATATAAGCCACAGAAGACATAGCCAAACGAATTAAATCCCAATGAATGCCATTACCCCAAGTACCGCCAAGAAAACGATGAACTCTCTCCTGTTCTTCATAAGAACGGTTATTAAACCAACCCACAGTAGTATTATTATCGTGAGTGCCAGTATAAACGACCCAATTGGAAGAATTATAGTTGTAGGGTAAATAGGGATTATCACCACCTGAGTCAAAAGCAAAATGTAGAATCTTCATACCTGGAAATTCAAACCTATCCCGCAACTCTTCCACATCAGGAGTAATCAACCCTAAATCCTCAGCAATAATTGGTAGTGTACCTAACTTTTCATTAATAGTTTCAAACAAAGTCTCGCCCGGAGCTTCAATCCATTCACCATTTATCGCTGTAGTTTCGCCTTGCGGAACTGCCCAATAAGCACTTAAACCTCGAAAGTGGTCAATCCTAATCCAATCAACTTTATTAAGCATAGATTGAATACGTTGTACCCACCACAAAAAATTGTCCTGTTCCAATCTATCCCACTGATAAACTGGATTACCCCATAGTTGACCAGTCTCACTAAAATAATCTGGGGGAACACCTGCCATCAAAGAAACTTCACCTGTTTCTGCATCTAGACAGAATATTTCAGGATGTGCCCAAACATCAGCACTATCATGGGCAACATATATAGGCACGTCGCCAAAGATTTTGATTCCTTGTTCATTTGCATAATTTTTCAGCTCATCCCATTGCTGGAAGAATTCAAACTGAACAAATTTATGGTATTGAATTTCATCAGCTAGACGTTGCTGCCATTCTGCTAATACTGCTGGTTGACGACTGGCAATGTCTTCATCCCAAGTATGCCAACTAGCTCCTTCGTGAGCCTCCTTCAAAGCCATAAAAGAAGCATAATCATCTAACCAAAACGCTTTACTGGTGCATAATTCCTTGAATGCTTCTTGTTCTTCTTCGGAAGCGTTTTTTTGAAAGTTTTGGTAGGCAGTTTTCAGCAGAGAACCCTTGATTTGGGCTACTAAATCAAAATCTACCCGATCGCTGGGAAATTCTGGTAGGTTAGATATATCCTCCTCAGTAAGCAGTCCTTTATCTTTCAGCTTATCTGGACTAATTAGCAGAGGATTTCCTGCCATTGCTGAATAAGCTAAATAGGGAGAATTGCCAAAACCTGTTGGTCCTAATGGTAGAACTTGCCAAATTTGCTGTCCACTCTCTTTCAAAAAATTGACAAAATTGTATGCTTCTTGGCCTAAGTCACCAATTCCAAAGCGACTGGGAAAAGAAGTTGGATGTAGTAAAATACCGCTAGCTCTTGAAAGTAGCATAATTAAACCTAGAAAATACTAATCAAAAAAATTGCTGGCATTACCCGCCAGCCTATAATTAATTTTACGATGGAGAGAGTATTTTTTGATAGTTAAAATTTTGTTGATTTTTCTATCGTGTTTGTAATCTAATTAGGGTTTGCTGAAAAAGTCTTTTTGTTGGGGTAGGGAGTAGGGAGTAGGGAGTAGGGAGTAGTTAAGAATTAGGAGGAGCAAGGAGTTGTAGAAGAGGTATAACAATCCGCGCATAGGTTGCGGGTAATCAAAAAGTAGATAAAAAAACTGAAACTCCCGCCTGTTCCCAGTTAAGTGTTCCCTAAAAGCGGTAAGATTTTTATACACAAATAAAATAGGACTGCTATAGTCGTTCATCATAGCCACTTAAATTTTCTGCCTCGCGTTACTCCAAAATGCTTAATTTTTCAGCTTTATTAACACAAAAGCTGGTACTTTTTCCAGACCTGAAGTTTCTTAAAGCATTAGAATGCAAATGCTTTTATATTTAATCAGCAAGCCCTAATTAGGGTTTACTGAAAAAGTATTTTTGTTGAGGTAAGGAGTAGGGAGTCAGGAGTTAGGAGAAACGGGGAATTTAGAGGAGGCAGTTGGAATAATTATCCCTTGATTTTTCTGTCATAGCCAGCTCAAAATCCTAAGTTTTTGGTCGCTTAAGCTGGAAAAGTTGCACTTTTTTTCGACCTAAAAAGGCTGAAGCTCTAGAATTTCAATGCTTTTAGATTTAATCAGCCAACCCTAATTAAAAATCCTTCAATTATTAATTGTCTGAGGGTACTTATACTCAAAAATATCTTCAAAACTTAGACGCATTGAGATTTTATATTTTAGTTCTCTGTGTTGTTATTAAAGTCATCTCTTATCCTGAAAGATTTTCAGATATAGTGTTTTCAAATGAGATGTAAATCTAGATAGAGGTTTTTTATAATAAAAAAAGCACGCTTATTGAGTAGCAAGTAATCTTTGTATAAATCTACTATTTAATGCTGTTTCCATTCTTGGCTATTCCCTACTCCCTACTCCCTATTCCCTATTCCCTATTCCCTATTGACTTTGACTAATTTGAGGTAGGTATATCTTGATCGACTAAATATTCTTTTCGAGAGTCAGAAGTAAGTAATTCTTCAATATCTAACAACAGTCGATCGCACATCTTATCTAAAGGTAAATCATTAGGATCGTAACCAAAAGGATTTTCTATTTCTAGTCCTATTGCTTCAATTCCTAATAGAGCAAAGCTAATTACTCCCACAGTAGGAATAGTCATCCAAGATAATTGAGCTACCATTTGAAAGGGTAAAGCAAAGCAATAAAATAATAATAAATGTTTGATGTGAATTGCATAAGCTAGGGGAATAGGTGTATTTAAAATTCTTTCACAGGCAGTTTCATCTTTTACCATAGAGTCTAAGATTTGATTATAGGTAGAAAGCTGAATACTATCTATATAATTAAGGTCGTATACTTGGCGGAAATAATCTCCAATCCATTTAGCTATTCTTAGAGGAATATGATTAACCTCTTTTAGTTCTAAATATTGATTTTCGCTAATAATTGACTGAAGTTTTTTATCTACATTTTCATTCCTTAAGTGTAGTTTTGTACCGATCAAAAATCCTGCTAAAAGTATAATTACTGCCTTCTTTTTTTCTGTATCTGCTGGATTTTTTTCCGGAATATTTACCCATATTTGCCTTGACAAAGACCGACATGAAATTATTATTCCCCCAATAACTTTCCGTCCTTCCCAAAATCTGTCATAGGATGTATTAGTTCTAAAAACTAATAATAAACCCAATACAACACTAGGAATTAAACTAACTAAAGTTGGTTGATGTATCCAAGTTAATCCACTCTGATAAATGATAGTAATTATTAAAGCAAAAATCATCGCAACTACTACCCTTCGCCAAACTTGAGGTATGACAGATCCCTTTAAGGTTAGGAGTAATTTAAGCCAGCTTTTGTTATAAAAAATCATAGTTATTTTTTCAATGAAAGGAAATAATAAATAGGATTAATCAGGATTTTTTTCTTAAGTTGTAGTTGCTTCTATTTTCAAAGTTAAGATAGAAGTAATAACTATGAAAATATTACCACAAACAACTACCGAGTAGCGATCGCTATTTCCAAAAATCTTGTAATTATCAAAAAGGTTAAAAAGTCGCTGTTAATTACTGGGTAATTGAACTGTTACCTAAATATAGCATTAATACATGGTAATTGGTATTATACCTTAATTTTTCGGTAACAATGCGCTTAATAATTCTGAATATGACCTTAATTTCACTGAGGATTGTAATTTTTTATTCAGTGGAACTTCATAGATAAATGGTATCAAAACTTATACCATTTCAAGGTAAAAGGTTTTACCTGTCTATATTTAAGTCTATTTTCTGACTGCTTTAATCTCTCATAGCAATCACCAAAAATTTATCTATTATAACACTTAATATAAAATCCGATTATACAGTAATCGCAAAATTACTTTCTCTTAAAGATTGAATACGAATTTAAAAATTCAATAGTTCAAATCCTTTCTTTCTCCTAACTCTTGACTTCTGACTCTTGACTCCGAACAGGATAAGATAACTAATTACCAATGGATAATTGATGATTATGCTCAAAAATAATAGACTTGTCGCTTTTTAACTTAAAAAATCCCCAAAAACCTTGTTCTGTAAGAATTGTAGCTATTGGCAGCAGCAAAAGCTGCTAAGGCTTTGCTCTGTCTAGGTTTGAGCGATTTTTTCCTTCTATTTAGCGACAACTCTAATTATCCATTATCCATTGTTCATTATCAATTCTGAAAGAGGTAATTATCCATTATCAATTAATGAACCGGATTCTATATAATTAGTAGGAATAAATCACTTTTTATGTAATTATCAGCTCGTTAGTGTCTATTATTCCTATAACTGATAATTGAAATGACCCATAGCAGTTTAATTGCTATAAAAAATTATTTAACTTGTTTTGAAACAACTGTACATCTGATTATTTGATTCAACTACTTGTTTGACTGGAGTAATATGTTTATTAATAATTTTTTCTACCTCAATTTTGACACTATCGGACATTGAAGATAGCCATCCATCAATATCAATGTGCATCCACCTTTGACTAGGGTCATTATATACAGCAAAATTCAATAAACTATTCATATTTGCTGAACCTGCTATGTCACTAACTTCTTTCATCATGGAGTAAGTTAAGCCGTAAAATGGTTCGGAACCTGCTTGAAAATATTGTTCCCACCCACTCCAATTTAAGTTATTACGAGTTAACATTTTCTCAGAAAAAACAGTAGCTAAACCCTCTGCATAACAGTCAAGTAACTGTGCATTTAATAGGTGAAATATTTCGTGAGCTAATTGACCGTGGAAAGCATATTCAGATGGTTTCCGACTTAAGTAAATAGTAAATTCACCTTGCGTTGTATTATCAAGTGAAGTTAACGGAGTCATATTTAAGCGTAAATTAATTTTTTTCACTGGTATTCTTGCTTCGCCATATAGTTGTTGACTATAATTAAATCCTGATTGAACAAAAGAATAAATACTCGAATTATTCAAATTAGCATCTAAGGGTTTTATTTGAGGTGATGAAAGAAATTGAGCCGAAACTTCCTGAAGTGCCAAATTAGGAATGTAGAGAAAAATTAGTAATGAAATAAGTGCTATTAATAAAAATTTAATCCGAAAAATAATTAGCATGATTTGTCTCAGAATCAAAACATATAACAATTTTTATTTTTTTATCTTAACTTCATGATTATAACAATTTCCAGGAAGAAGGAAGACAAAAGCAATAAAATGCTATGATATTTTCTTGCTCAATTAGATAAATAATTTTTGACAAAAAGAGATAAATTCTAATGTTAGAGAGTCAATGCACAAGCAAAGATTAAGATAGGGCTTAGTGCTTAATCTGAGGTATGTTCGGTGGGTTACGGCTCCCAGTTAAGACTTTGATTCCTGAGCATAGGTATTGCCGCCTCACCCACCCTACTAGACTGTTTCATCTAATATAGAATCAGGCTATATCCTGAGCATAGGTATTACCGCCTCACCCACCCTACTAGACTGTTTCATCTAATATAGAATCAGGCTATATAATGTATGTTTATAATTCTATAATTACTTCAATATTTAATCTCTCCTCCGACCCTACTCCCTACTTCCTACTCCCTAATCCCTACTCCCAAATATACAATAACTATTCAACCGGATTTGATATAAAATAGCGCATTAGCTTTTGGGGGTAAATTTTTGCTATAGTTAAATCCTAGCATTTTTCTAAAGCAACATTTAAGATGAAACGGTCTACTACTAACAAAACTATTGTCAAGCTCCAAGCTCTCGGCAACCTTTGTCTCTGTAAAAACTCCATAGGATAATCCAGTAAAATTGCCAGAATTACTCAGAGAAAGAAAATACTCACCTTGAGGATTGAAATATATACAATTAACTACTTCTATGCCACGAATCACTCTATGTTCGTTACCACTATATTGTCGTCGCGCCAGTTCAATTGTATACCTATACTATAATAAAATTACTTAATGTTTTGTTGTGTGATCTGAAAAGTAAGA
>NZ_JBNHEP010000038.1:0-7592 GCF_050015995.1 Dapis brunnea BLCC-M229
ATAAATAGATATAAACCGGCGATCATAGGAAGATCAAGATTACGCTGATTTATTGTCGGAAATATAGAAGAGGTCGAACAGTTAGAAAAGGGCGAAAAGTTCATTGTCGCACAACCTAAACCCATAGGAGAGCTCATTGTCATAGTTCTAAATATCATCATACTTATAATGTCCTTATAGAAAATTTTTCCAGACAAAATTAATAGCAGATAAAAACTTAACTATCGTTTTGATCAACTATTAATAACTGATTTTTATCAGGGATAAGAAAATTCTTACCCCGATACTAGACTTATTTCAAAGAATAACTATCAATACTTATTGATATTAATTTAACTATTTGAATTATTTGGATATTCCAAAATGTTTCTGCAATTTCTTTAAAGCTCGATTTCCTTTTTGCCGTACCCTATCCTCCAACTTTTTACGATCGCCATCAACTTCTAATCCCTTAATCACTAATTTTTCTGCCACTTCAGACCATGAATGTTCCTCAATTTCTCTCAACCACAAAATAGCCTTTTCTTTTTCATTTAAGCCTTTCCAACCTTTACCTAATAATTTCAAATTAGGCTCTGTTGTGTATTCCGGGATTAAATCTTCTCTTGAATCGCTTAAACAACTTAGACTTTTTAGTTTATATACCAATAATTTTCGAGATTTTGTACTTTTGGAAAAATTTTTAATTACGTTAAAACAGATACTCCTGAACCAAGATTTATAATATTCAACTTTTTCTCCGGATTCAATTTTTTTTATAGCAATGTCACGAGCATTTAAAACTACATCCATTTCATCATAATCAAAATTTAATCCAAATTGCATGAGTTTGTAGTCAATAGATGGCAAAAAATTTCTAGATTCCAGCATTATATTTATATTACGGTCTATCTCTCCAAGATGTACATTAGTGTCTAAGTCAACACTAGGGGTTGGGAAAGATGTTTTCATATTTTTAGGTTCTCCTAATTTGTTTGAGATAAGAGAAATTTCTCACGGACAATTCTTGAATAAATCAACGAATCAAGCATCAAAAATTTCTGCTTTAAATATTTGTTTATTGCCAAGGCAAAAATGTGACAGCTTAATTGCAGATATCCTATAAAAAGTTACTTGGTAGATGCTCAAGGACATTTTATTTCACACTACCTCTAATTATCTTTGTGTCTGAGAATAGTAAAAGTGCGACAATATTATAGTCATATCAAATCTAGGTAATTAGTTATTGTCTTAGTGCGGGCATCTTGCCCGCCATCAAACCTCTGGTTATCTGAGGATATTTTCCCAGAAGAGCGACTTGCCACTTCTGAGCGCTTCTACCAATCTTTCTCTCTAAAAATTTCAAAGTTTCACCAGACAAACCTTTTGTTATCTGAGGATATTTTTCCAAAAGAGCGACTCGCAACGTCCGAACGCCTCTACTAATCTTTCTGTCTGAAAATCGAAAAGTTTAATCAGACAAACCTCTTGGTATCTAACTAAATTTTCCCAAGAGAGCGACTCGCCACTTCCGAGCGTCTCTACTAATATTTCTGTCTAAAAATTGAAAAGTCGCAGAAAACTCACCTCTGGTTTTCCAACTAGATTTTCCCAATAAAATGACTCAGTAGTTGAGACTACCTATACTAATATTTGTCTCTTACTAATATTTGTCTCTAAAAATTGAAAAGTCACAGAAGACTCACCTCTGATTTTCCGACTAGATTTTCTCAAAAAAATGACTCAGCAGTTGAGACTACCTATACTAATATTTGTCTCTAAAAATTGAAAAATTTCACCCTATCTCTCCATCACCACATCTCCCCATCTCCCCATCTCCCCATCTCCCTGACCCAAAAACATCAATCACCCAACAAACTTTCATACCTCCCCAAAGCCATCAAAGGAAAATATTGCGGATAAAAATTATATTTAATATAAAAATGACAGGGAAACCCAGTACCAGTAAATTCCGACTCCAACCAACTCCCATCATCCTTCTGAGTAGAAACCAAAAAATCCACACCTCTATCAATAGCCTCCCTAGCAAAATTACCAGTCGCTTCCCCCGCAGCCAATAAACCAATCAAAGCCCAAGCAGTTTGAGAAGCCGTACTTTTCCCTTTCCCCTTCAACGACGGATCGTTATAACTCCAACAACTCTCACCCCATCCGCCATCTGAATTTTGACAACCAACCAACCAACTTGCCCCCCTCTCTATATAACCTCCGTGACTTTCCCGCGCTACAACAGCCAAAGCTGAAATAACCCCACTTGTACCATATATATAGTTAACTCCCCACCGACCAAACCAACAACCTTCCCCTTCCTGCTCCCTTGCCAAATAATTGATCGCCCGTTTCAGCCGCCTACTATCCATAGACAACCCACAACAACCAACCATCTCCAACACCCGCGCCGTTACATCCGCCGTATTCGGATCGATCATCGCTTTTAAATCTCCATAAGGGATACCATTCAACCACTCCTGATTATTATCTACATCAAAAGCTGCCCAACCCCCAGGTTCACATTGCATCGAAGCTACCCAGTCCATAGCACGAGCGATCGCCACTCGTTTCAACTCCTCATCAGCCAACTCTACAGCATCCAAAGCCATAACCACCACTGCCGTATCATCTATATCTGGATAAAAACGATTGATAAATTCAAACGCCCAACCCCCCGGTTTACCCAATTTATTCTTAACTGCCCAGTCACCATAATCCAAAATTTGCTGTTGCAACAACCATTCCCCAGCTTTCACCACTGCCGGATGACTAGGAGCAATACCAGAATCAACCAACGAACGTATTACCCAAGCGGTATCCCAAACTGGAGAAACACAAGGTTGTACCCAATAACCATCTTCAGTTTCTATACCAAATCTATCTATAGCTTCCAACCCCCGCACCACCACAGGGTCTGCCACATCATATTCCAAACACTTCAATGCCAACATAGAATTTAACATAGCTGGAATAATACCCGCCCAGTCACCCGTAATTTCTTGCCTTTGCAAAATCCATTTTTCTGCTGCTTTTAATCCTTCCTCGCGCAAAGGCATCAAATTAAAATCTTCTGCTAATTTAAAAGCTTTATCTAACGCCAAAAATAAATCCGTCACATCGTATTGACGAGGTAATTCAAAAGTAGCATTGTTAATTCCTTCAGCATAAAGTTCATCCAGATTAATAGTAGGGTTTACGGAAAAAATCGGCTTTTTATCAAACACAATTAATAGTGGAACTGTACTACTTCTTGCCCAACTTGACATTTCATAAATAGTAAATGGAAAATCTTCAGGAAGTAACATTATGCTAGGAGGAATAGAAGGGATACCCTGCCAATTGAAACATCCAATTAAAGCCAAATGTAATTTAGTAAAAATTCTACTGCAACTAATACCTCCTTTTTGAATAATAAATTCTTGTGCTTTAACCATAATTGGATCTGTTTTTGCAACACCCAATAATCTCAAAGCCATATAAGCTTCAATCGAAGTGCTTAAGTCTCCTCCATCCCCATAAAATAATTCCCAACCTCCATGTTCTCCTTGTTGGGAAATCAGGTAATTTTTTACTTTATCAAAAGGTCTTTTGTTATCAGTTTGCCAAATTTTATGCAGTAAAATAATTTCCGCTGTTATTGTGACATTTGATTCTAGTTCACTCCACCAATATCCTTCTGTCTCTTGTAAATTTAATAAATACTTTTGACTAGCTAATATAGATAATTTTAGTTTGTTTTTTTCTGTCATTTTTTTCTACAATTGAATATATATAATTGCTGCTAAAAGTAATAATTAATCAATAGTAATTATACCATTTTGATAAATTTCTGCTACAAATATTTAGAGTGTATTTGTAAATACAATATTAAATCCTGGTTTAGGGTGGATTGCGCAGATTACATGGTTAAAGTTAATATTTAGCTTTGTGATTCGCCGTAACCCACCAAAAGGTAAACTTTTGAGCATCCCTTAAGATTTATTTTATAGATACTTTCTTAGGTTATCCCTGAGAGATTGTTTGTAAAGGAAATATAAAAAGGAGATAGGGAACAGGGAACAGGGAACAGGGAACAGGGAACAGGGAATAGGGAATAGGGAATAGGGAATAAGGAGGAAGAAATCAAGACAAATATTTGTCGCTTAAAAATCTAGGAATATATGTACTGAATACTTCTCTACCTACCAAATTTCAATCTCTTGAAGTATTACCGCTTTTAGATTTTAGTCACTCGCATGTTCTCTTAATACTTATTTTACAAACAGTCTCTGATTAAATAAATAGCTTAAATATCATTTATTGGCTTGAATATCCCTTTTTAATCAAAGGCAAACCCGATCAAATTATTTTAATTCCACTAATTATTTACAACATTCTTTTTTCAAATTGGTATTATATATGTTTATCAATAATAATACTAGGCACTTTGAGCAAGTATAAATGAAAATCTTAGAGTTTTAACAAATTAGGGAACCTTCCCTAAAATTTTCTTGTCACTAGATAACTAGATTCTGTATAGATAGACCAGCTTCCCAGTATGCAAGTAGCAACTCTGGGAAGTTTCCTTCCTAGTATTGCCTATTGAGTTTGTCTGTTAGCTTACCTAACTTGAACTCTAATCTTTTACAATTTTTTGATATGTTTTTTATCTTCTTGGTAGCTATAGCAATCCTATTTTATTTGTGTACAAAAATCTTGCCACTTTTAGGGACCAGGGAACAGGCGATAGTTTCGTTTTTTTATTTACTCTTTGATTACCCGCAACCTATTTAGGATTACTATATTTTAGTTTCTTACTAACTAATCCTAGGCTTAATTTTATGGTTACATACATCAAAAATCAAGTTCTTCAATCACTAAAGCTTATTTGTAACATTATTTTATTAAATTTGTATAAATCATTTCTCAAATTATAAGTATAGCAATCCTATTTTATTCGTGTCAAAAATCTTACTGCTTTTTAGGGAAAAGGGAAAAGGGAACAGAAAACAGGTAAGAATTTCAGTTTTTTTATTTACTTTTTCATTTGTCACAACCTATTTAGGATTGCTACAGTTATGCAAAATTAATTACACATACTCTTGATGCTGAATAAGCCTACATTCTCAAAATCACAGGAAAAAAATTAGCTAATTAATTTTGCCTAGGCATTTATCATTAGTAATATCTCAATCTTCAATAGATTTACCGAATTATTAATTGTTAATAATTAATAATTAAATAATTCTGGTTTAAAGCCTCTCCTTTTAAGGAGAAAAAGCGGTCGTTTGCGCAGCAGTCCGAAGGATGGGATGGCGAGGTCTCCCGCTCTTGTAGAGCCGCTCCGCTTTTCATGTCGGCGACAGCCGAAACGCCATATCCAATCGACCAAGAGAAAAGTGCTAGGATATTTCCTTAGATTCAATCAAGAACGGTTTTAACCAGAGGTAATTATCAATTATCCATTGTCAATTATCCATTAATGAAAGCGTATTTCAGGTTTATGAGGTACAGAAAAAATAGTTTGTATACCAGTTTTTAAAATGGTGGGAATTTATCAAATTAAGGACTGTAGCTCATTTACTTGCAACCTGCTGTAAGTAGATTAAATGAACGCTAAAATCCACTACAATGCTAGACACCAGTCAAAAGTTTAAAGTGATTTTTGAGTGAGTTTTCTATTCTTAAATAATCGGAAAACTGTATTTACTAATGTCCGCATCCTAAATCAGTAGTGCTATATAAATTTATTAAACTACTACTTCTAATTCAAGAATTATAAGCATCTATCAACATTTTGATAAAATGGTAATTAAAATTTTTACTTTTAATATTAGATACGATCAACCTGACCCTGGAAACTTTGCTTGGGAGGTAAGAAAAAATGTTGTAGCTAGACTAATTTATGAATATGCACCAGATATAATTGGCACTCAAGAAGTTAAAGTAAATCAACTATCAGATTTACAACAATTATTATCTAATTATTATTGTCTGGGAAGCGATCGAACAGGTATGGGTAATGATGAACACTGCGCTATATTTTATCATAAAAATAAATTAAATTGCCTTGACCATGGAGATTTTTGGCTCAGTGAGACACCAGATATACTAGGAAGTGTTACTCATAGTTGGGGAAATCATTTACCTAGAATAGCTACTTGGGCAAGATTTAATATTGTAGGAGAGAATCAGCAAATACTTATTGTTAATACTCACCTAGATTATAATAGTAAAAAGTCACGAGAATTAAGTGCTAAATTAATCAGTGATTGTCTACAAACAGAAAAATTAAATCCTAACAATTCATTCATTTTTGTCACAGGAGATTTTAACGATAAACCAGGTTCGATAGCGCGAAATACTTTTTTAAATCCTTTAGACAATGGATTAAGTTTATTAGATGCTTGCTCTAATTTAAAATTAAATAATCAGATGACTTATAACGATTTTAGTGACCAAGCTTTTCTGCCTATAGATACTATTTATTATGATAGTAGATTAAATTTACAAAGTGTTAAAGTAGTTAATAAAAAATATGATGGAATCATCCCGTCTGACCACTTTCCAGTATTAGCAGAATTTAATTTTTAGGGAATCGTGAATCGGGAATAGTATTAAGCTAAAAAAGTATTTTTGATGAGTGGTTTAGTAGAGAAGAGTTAGGAGGAACAGACATAATTATAGAGTGGATAATCAGAAAAATTGTAAGAGTGATTTTTCTGTAATTAGGGTTTGCGCTCAAAAGTCTTATGGGTGAGGGTAGGAGTCAGGAGACAGGAGACAACCCACCCCTAACCCCTCCCAGGAGGGGAAGATAGGAGAAGTAAGGAATTTAGAGGAGGCACAAGGAAGAATTATCCCTTGATTTTTCGGCTCTTGTCAACCGAAAATCCTAACATGAATGAGCTTTAAGGAGCAAAAACTTTGTACTTTTTCAAGACCTAAAACGACTAAAACCTTTAGGAGTCAATGCTTTAAAATTTAATCGGTAAACCCTAATTATTCTGCCTAAAATGCTAACTTTTTGATAGTTTTCGATTGAAAAACTGACGCTTTTTTAGACCTAAAAAAGGCTTTATCTCAAATCCTCTTGCTTTAAAGTATTATAAGAAACCGGATTTATAGGAAGTAGATATTAGTATGTAATACCAATTTCATAAACTTAAACAACACTTTTCAAAGTAATCTATCAAGCTTGAAATTCCAGAAGTAAATTTATGTGTAGTCTGACTTTCAGAAATTGGTATAGCAATCCTATTTTATTTGTGTATAAAAATCTTATCGCTTTTAGGGAACACTTAACTGGTGGGAGTTTCAGTTTTTTTATCTACTTTTTGATTACCCGCAACCTATTTAGGATTGCTATATAAGACATTTAATATAAACCTGGTTTCTGCTTTCTGACACCAATAATAACCGATTTGATATTAGCCTTGATCTGTCAATACTTTCAGATTTAATCAGCAAACCCTAATTAAATTTTAACTAAATAAATGTAGCTAATAAAAATTGATGACTACATAGACAGATGATGAATCTTAGAGCGCAGAAAAGTTTTTCCAACTGTTATAGCAATCGAAGCAAAGGTTAGGACGTTAACTTAACAGCATAATCAACTC
>NZ_JBNHEP010000039.1:0-5090 GCF_050015995.1 Dapis brunnea BLCC-M229
GTTTCTGAGTGTCAATTTTTAGCGTTCGCCTGTTTCTGAGTGTCAATTTTTAGCGATTGCCTGTTTCTGAGTGTCAATTTTTAGCGTTCGCCTGTTTCTGAGTGTCAATTTTTAGCGTTCGCCTGATGGTCTGTGATGATAACTTCTTTCCTCTGAAGCTAATACACCATTTTAAGCTTGACACGGCACTACTATAGTTTAACCAAAATCATAATCCACAACCAATATTTTTTGTCAAAATAAGGGGTACATTAACTTAATAAAATTCATTTTGACATAAATTCCTGCGACTCTTCAACTTGAGAATGAAATTTTTTTGAGGAGTTAGTTCCCTAAGTTGGTAAAATCAGAGGGGCAATATTTCATGAAAATTCTTGGCAAACCTTTTCAAAGTTCCGAGTATGTAATTAGTTGACTTTGAAAAGAAAAAAGCTAAAAATAAAGTATACTCGAACAAGTTAGTAACTTGTTTAACAAGTTGTTAAACAAGCCAACACTTTGTTTAACAAGCCAACACTCCCGCCCGGCCAAGAACTAAAATTTATCTTCGGATAAATAGTCGTAAGTTAAGCGACGTTAAATAATCGACTGTGAGAAGCCATAGTGCGGGTTAGAGTAGGCATAGATCCTCCAAACTCAAACTAAGCGTCTTGTTGTTTTTAGCAAGACAATGCCAGCAACAGCCATTACTCTAACTGGTGATGCTATACAGATTCAAGGTTAATGACTTATGTATTAGCTTTGAGTAGGTTAAATGTTGCACTTAGTATCTAAGAACTAAAAATTAGAATAGTCTATGGCAACTGTCACTACTTATCCCAATGCTCCAGATTTATCTGCTGATGATTATTTAGTTATCGGTCTGGCAACCTGCTTTATCAAAGAAGATGGTGAAGTCTCTCAAGTAAAAATTGTTGAACCAATACCTTCAGCAGCTCTTGAAGCTATAGTTAAAGGAATCCCTACTTCCTATCAAATAGCTTGTGGCACAACTTTGGGGACAGTATTATCTGGAAATACACCTTTACTACCTACAGATTTTCCTCGAGAAGCTCAATTCTCTGATAATTTTGCTGAGAGAGCGATTGCTGCTACTCGCACATATAAAATTCATCCTGAAGTTAAATCTTTGGTTCCTCTAGGAAGTCGTCGTGATGATTTGAACTATTCTCTAGAGCGTAAGCGCATATTAAATGCAGAAAATATTGTCAGTTCAGAAGACAATGTGAAGCAACATGAATATACTCACAAAGTTCTTTAATCTTCCAGTTGATTCAATATCTTAAACTAGCAAAAATTACAGTTATCTAAGATTAGGTATATAGTTGTGCTAAAACTTTATGGGGGTGCTCGTAGTCGGGCATCAATTGTTCATTGGTATCTTGAAGAAATAGAAGCTACTTATGAGTTTATTATTCTTGATATGCAGTCAGAAGAACATCTCAAAGCAGATTTTTTAGAGATTAATGCGATGGGAAAAGTACCTGCTATTGTGGATGGAGATTTTAAACTTTGGGAGTCAGGTGCTATTTTATTATATCTTGCAGAAAAATATGGCAAAATGCCTGATTCTTTAGAAAAGAAATCCGAAATTTTTCAGTGGGTATTGTTTGCTAATGCTACTCTCGGACAGGGAATTTTTATCGAAGCAAGTCGGGAAAAAGAAACTCCCCGTTTATTAACTCCATTAAATAAAATTTTTGATACTCAACCTTATTTAATGGGTGAAGAATTCAACGTTGCAGATATAGCAGTAGGTTCAATTTTAGCTTATATCCCTATGATGTTAAAGTTGGATTTAAGTTCCTATCCTAGTGTTTTGGCATATATTCAGCGAATTTCTGAAAGACCTGCTTTTCAAAAAACAATTGCTAATCGTTCTTAATTTCTTATATGCAACGATTCTGCAGTCAGTTTTCATTCATCATTTATTAGCTTGAAGCTAAGGGAATATTGAGATACTGAGTGAAAATTAACAATATGGGAAAAAGCAGATTTGCTAATTGTAGTAATCATCGGGCTATCTTGAAATTTCAAAAGAAAGAATTGTCTGGAGTGACTTTCCAAATTTGTTGTTCATTTTTATTGCTGAATACTTATACCAATTCTCTAAATTAGCTAGAGAGATAATTCAACAATATATTCCTATAGCGTTTCCCAAGCTCGTGAGTTCATTAATGGATAATGGATAATTACCTCTGGTTAAAACCGTTCGGGAATTGAATATAAAGGCTAGGGTATTAATGGATAATGGATAGTGGATAATGAAAGAATTCTCTAACTTTCTAACTCTTTAATTATCAATTGTCAATTATCCATTGCTAAAGGGAGGCTAATCAAGCTGAATAATTAATAATTATTCGGTAAAGTTATCATTTTTGTCTTTTTATTCCCTGTTCCCTGTTCCCTCAAACCTAAAATTTTGTACCTCACCAGCATAGGAATTACTATAATATTCCTAACCTGTCAATTAAGGTCTCTACCAACTCAAAAAATTCTATTTTTGTACTCCTGACATTCACTTTATATAATGACAATAGACCTATGCTAAATCTCTAGTTACTTTTGAGAATTGATATTACTTTAAAGCATTAAAGCTAGGAGAAAAAATTAAACAAAAATCGACGAAAATAAACAATTTAGAGAAATAAATTATCTCTATATAAAAATATTTATGGTAGTCCTAAATATTTCATTAATTGATAATGGATAATTACCTCTGGTTAAAACCATTCTTGATTGAATATCGGGAAATATTATTTCTTCTCTTGGTCGATTGGATATGGCGTTTAGCGTTCCGCACAACTACGCACTTCGGCTGTCGCCGACATTAAAAGAAGAGCGGCTCTGTAAGAGCGGGAAACTTAGCCATCCCATCCTGACGGAATGCTCCGCAAACGACCGCTTTTTTCTCCTTAAAAGGAGAGGCTTTAAACCGAATTGATTAATTATCAATTATCAATTATCCATTGGTAAGGGTATTAGTTCGTTTATCCCTTAAATTGTCAGAAAGTAGGTAGCAAAAATCATTACTTGTTTACCACTACCAAACTTAGTAGCTATTAGCTTCCAAATTATGATTTCAGCATATTGCTAATAATTGGAATGAAAGCTAATAGCTATATTTGGAGATTTAATTTTTATCTGAAACCTACTGCTGCTTGCCATACAAAAGCTAGCAACAAGAAGAAAACAGGAATTACTGGTAAAACATCAACTAACGGATCAAAAACGGAGTAAGCTTCTGGCAATTTTGCCAATAGCATTGCTAATTCCATAACATCAACCTACCTTTTTTCCACAAAAAAAATTTTATAATATTAGTATATCTTAACATGAGCCATTAGTATCAAAATTTATCTCTTCAAATCTAAATCTCAACTAATGGAAATATTGGCCTTGGTAAATGCAGCAATTAATCTTTGAGGGACAGAAACATCTCAAAACTTGAGCTAGTGAATTAACAGCCAACTAAAATGTTTGAGCATTTCTACCAATTAGGAATAACACAAAATATTGGGATTTAATCAAGCTAGAATTTACACCATTGATTTAATGGAATATCGAATAGGAAAAGAATGTCTACGCAAGAAGCAAACGAGTGGTTGAAGTGGATCTGTATCAAGTCAAAATTTTGATGAGTTAGTTGAAAACTACGATCATTAGGCAGATATGTATGAGATAGATTTTGGACAAGTATGGAAACCAGTACCTTATATTCTCTGATACTGCAATTTGTAAACACAATTTCCGATACGATCAGAAAGTAATTGAGATGTATAATTTGGTTTATAGTAGTTTAACTTAAATATGAGACATTTTTTCGTCTGAAACTCCCTCATAGCAAGAAAGCTTTGTCTCAATCTAAAGTTAAATGACTATAGATTCTATAACTCTAGCATTTCGCTTCGCGACATGAAAAGCTTTTTCGGTAACAGCACCTAGTATGTTAAAAAAATGACCAAAGGCAGCATAAGCGCCAAGATTTGTTTAACCCAGACTTAGACTATTGACCACCAGTAAATACTTTCCATTTTCATATTGTTTGGCTTGATTTGTGCAAGTTAATCCTGCTAGATTTAACTTTTCATTGACATATCACCTGGTATGTTAACCAAAGCTACAGAAACAAGGTGTGTATAAATCCTTAGTTTGTTCCTCTATCTCTATTAGGTGAAAACAGAATTAAACTCGCCCCCACTTTTTGTTCCTTTCTTCACATTTAAGCGAGGTTAAATTCTCCCATTCATTTATTACAATGATGAAAACTTTAAGGAAGGCATCTAGACAATTTCAGTAAGTTTAATAATTCTTTTGTTTACCTTATTAAACCCTAAGTTGTCAACCTGTATTTTGATTGCTTTTCTTCAGAGACTCTAAGCGAATAGGAATCAAAATCCAAGCAAATACTAAAATTAAAGCCACTAAACCAAATTGTGCAACCCAGCTTACTAATGTTTCTAGAGGTACAACTTGTCCAACAAAAAAGGATAAACTTACCATTATCAATGCCCAAATAGTTGCTCCAGCAAAATTACATAATAAGAATTTCCAGTAAGGCATTTGAGCAATTCCAGCTAAAGGTCCAGCAAAAATTCGTAATAAAGTGACAAACCTACCGAAAAATACTGCCTTAGCTGCATTTTTACTGAACTGATTTTTCACATCCATCAGTTTTGTTTCTTTAATCCGGAATATTCTACCTAACCTCAACATAAATGGCCAACCACCATACTTGCCAATCCAATATCCACAACTATCCCCAAATATAGCTCCCATAATTGCACAACCTAACACATACCAATACATTAGCTCTCCACTACCAGCAAGAAAGCCACCTACAAGTGTTATAGTTTCTCCTGGTAAAGGAATACCTGCATTTTCTAAGGCTATTCCTAAGAAGACAGCTAAATAACCATATTTATGGGCTATGAACTGAATTGTTTCTAATGATACAAATTCTAAAGACATTAGATACTAACCTTTAAGCTTACTTAATAAAATTTATCATTTTTTTATATTTTACCGTCAGGTAGTTTAACTCCCCCGGCGGGAAGTCCCGCGCTCTCCCGTAGGGGAGCGTCGGGATG
>NZ_JBNHEP010000040.1:0-7188 GCF_050015995.1 Dapis brunnea BLCC-M229
TTGGTCTTGGCAGTTATAATCATTCCCTACCCCATCATATTGAGTGGATACGTTTTAACCATTAATCATTGCACTTTTCGGCAATTGTCCGATTATTACTGGTAACAATCCTTGGAGTAATATTATTGGTCTTAATGGATAGGATTGAAATTGGCATCTAGGGGAGACTGTGCCAAAACGGGAATATTGTACGCTAAGGAATTAACACGAACTCTACAAGGCTTGTGAGACAAAGCTTTCAGTCTCCTTCGATTTTCATTTTTTCAATTTTCGACTACTTAGCAAATCATCAAGACTACTGCCAGAAATCAAGTTCCAGATATAATTCCCACCCCAATAGCGATCGAGCCAAGATGGAGAAAGCTGAAATTAGTCAGCCAGCCTTGTTGATAGATAAAGCAAGGCAGAAATAGAAGGTTCGTGTCACGGCTGTGAAGCGTCGCATACGTTTGATAAAAGTAGACCGAGAAGAAATAGTATTCTATCCTCAGGAGGAGCTACCAGCAGATGCAGAGTTTAAAGGTTATGAAGAAGTAATTATTCAAGACATTTTACTAAAAACAGATAACGTATTGTAACGCAGCGGAAAAATACTATTCTCCGTCTATTAGGTAAAACCTCCACCGCAGCCTTACCAAGAGGTTATGAAGGAGAATTTGGTCCAGGAGTCAAAGCATTAGTCATGAGCCTGTACTATGGAGGAAATATGACCCTAGGTAAACTTCGAGAATTTTTATCAGATATTGGTATCTCAATGTCAGCAGGATACCTATCAAATTTATTAATGGGACTTACTTCTCAAAAACTTTTCTACATTTTGTTGAGCAAGGGAGTAGGGGAGTAGGGGAGTGGGGGAGAAGTAAAAATAATAATAATTAATATTAACATAGCTAAAATTAGCAAAAAAATGATTTGGCTTGTGTTAATTAGTTAATAACTGAAGTATTGTCCAAGTATACCACTAATGCGTGGGAATTGGTATAATTAGGGCTGGCAAATCTAATCTAAAAGCACTGATATATAAAGTTTTTAGGATTTTTGTCTGGAAAAAAGTGCAAAGAATTCAGCCTTTAAGACCAAAAAGTTAGGATGAAAGAAAGACTTGCACAGAAAAATACAGGTACAATTATTCCTCCTACTTTCAAGCGTCCTCCTACCCAGACCTTCCCACACTTCCTTGACGCACCACCAAAAAAATATACATCTTCACCATTACTATGCAGGACTACCAGAATTAATTTATGGTTCTTAATTTCTACCTTTCGCCATATTCCCCACACTTGTTTGATATCAAAACTCAAAAACCTACCTTTGTAAACTTCCCCCTCTTCCTTAAGACACTACCAAAAAAACTTCTTTGTACCTCCTGAGTTCTGACTCGTGTGATACCATAATCATTGTTTAACAAAAATTAATAAAATTATGGCCCGCGATTTAAGAGGATTCCTAAAAATTTTAGAAGACCGGGGACAATTATGCCGAATTAAAGCCTTAGTTGACCCTGACCTAGAAATAGCAGAAATTTGTAACCGGATGCTACAAAAGGGCGGTCCGGCTCTGCTATTTGAAAACGTTAAAGGGTCTGACCACGACCTAGCAATAAATTTGTTGGGTACAGAAGAACGAGTATGCTGGGCAATGAATATGGAAAAACCCCAGGAGTTGGAAACCTTGGGTAAAAAATTGGGAATGCTGCAACAACCCAAACCACCAAAAAAGATTTCTCAAGCAGTGGAATTTGGTAAAGTTCTGTTTGATGTAGTCAAAGCAAAACCAGGGCGCGACTTTTTTCCCCCTTGTCAACAAGTCGTTATTGAAGGGGATGCTCTTGACTTAAACAAAATTCCGATGATTCGCCCTTATCCTGGAGACGCAGGTAAAATTATCACTCTTGGTTTAGTGATTACAAAAGATTGTGAAACAGGTACTCCGAATGTGGGAGTTTATCGGTTGCAGTTACAGTCTCGTAATACTATGAGCGTGCATTGGTTATCAGTGCGTGGTGGAGCGCGACATCTACGGAAGGCAGCAGAAAATGGGAAAAAGTTGGAGATAGCGATCGCTCTGGGAGTAGATCCATTAATTATTATGGCGGCAGCTACTCCTATTCCTGTAGATTTATCGGAATGGTTATTTGCCGGACTTTATGGTGGTTCGGGTGTGAAATTAAATAAGTGCAAAACTCTAGATTTGGAAGTGCCGGCAGATTCAGAATTTGTTCTCGAAGGTACTATTACTCCTGGGGAAGTATTGCCGGACGGACCTTTTGGCGACCACATGGGTTATTATGGTGGAGTCGAAGATTCCCCAATGATTAGATTTCACTGCATGACTCACCGGAAAGACCCTATTTATTTAACGACTTTTAGTGGCAGACCTCCGAAAGAAGAGGCAATGATGGCAATTGCTCTGAATCGGATCTATACTCCTATTCTCAGGCAGCAAGTTTCAGAAATTGTGGATTTTTTCCTACCGATGGAAGCGCTCAGTTACAAAGCTGCGGTTATTTCTATTAAGAAAGCATATCCCGGTCAAGCACGACGAGCAGCTTTAGCTTTTTGGAGTGCTTTGCCACAATTTACTTATACAAAATTTGTCATTGTAGTGGATGAGAGTATTAATATTCGCGACCCGCGTCAGGTAGTTTGGGCAATTAGTTCTAAAGTAGATCCTTCTAGGGATGTGTTTATTTTGCCCAATACGCCTTTCGATAGTTTAGATTTTGCCAGTGAGAAAATTGGTTTGGGCGGTAGGATGGGAATAGATGCGACGACAAAAATTCCGCCGGAGACTGACCATGAATGGGGTGCAACTTTGGAGTCTGACCCGGATGTAGCGGCAATGGTGGATAGACGTTGGGGAGAGTATGGGTTGGATGATTTGAAGTTAGGAGAAGTTGACCCGAATTTGTTCGGGTATGATATCCGTTGATTAATGGATAATGGATAATGGATAATGGATAATGGATAATGAATAATTACTTCAGATGATAGAAGCTATATCAACGGATGATTTAGTATTTTAATTGTAAGTCATTGCGACTGGAACGGAGTGTAAGGAAGCAATCTCATGGGTTTTAGAGATTGCTTCCTATTGTTGCAATGACGAATTTTCAGTCTGGTTCTATATTATTCGAGGGAATATCTGTACCAATGATTTAGTATTGTAATTGTAAGTAGGGCTTGCTGATTAAATATCAAAGCACTGACAGATATTGCTTTGAGCCTTTTTTGGTCGAAAAAAGTGCGCCTGTTTCGGTCCAAAAAGCTCATGCATGCTAGTATTTTGGGATGATTATGGCAGAAAAATCAAGGGACAATTTTTACGACTACCTCCTCTATAATCTCCATTTCTCCAGTCTCGTGTCTCCAGTCTCGTGTCTCCTACCCCTACCACTCATACTTTCCATAAGCAAACCCTAAGTAATTGCGACTGGAAAGGAGTGGAAGAAATCAATCTCAGGGATTTTAGAGATTGCTTTCTATCGTCAAAATAACAAATTTTTAGTCTGGTTATATATTATTCGAGGAAATATTTACAACAAATTCTCTAAAGAGAAAAACAACTCTTTCTGGTGAAGATTTTTCTACTTTTGCTTTGGGAATTTATACTCATTTTTTGCAGTTGCTTCTTTCTTCAAATTGTTGATTTTAATATGTTGTTATTTTAAAAATAATTTATGGAATTTCAAACTCTATATCCTGATGAAAGCGCTCTAAAAGTTGCTGAATAAACAAATTTTCTTGCTGATTTTTCCCGTGCTAATTGTGCTAGTAACTTAGCAAAACAACTTCATTCAGAAATGGAAAAGTTTTACAGTAATTTAGATACTGAGCATGAAGTTGGGGTAAAACTTGTATCATTTGGTGAAAACATAAATTTTCATGTATCATACCAAATCCGGTTGAAAAAGACCAGTTTTCAGTAAACCGCAAAAACCCTGTAGAGACCTTGCATGCAAGGTCTCTACAGGGCGAGATATAACGGGTGCACCTATACCGGATTTCGGATCAGACATTAGTTACTGCGATCCTAGTTTGATTATGTTTCATGGATTTACAAACAATGGAGAACCAGTTAAATTGATGCAAAATGTTTGGCAAATTAGTTTGCTTTTGATAGTTTTGCCAAAGTTATAACCTGAAAAACCTAAACGAAAAATTGGTTTTATTCAAAATAATTGAAATATTACCCAGACTATTATTTAGGTATATAGCAATTCTAAATGATTTGTAATTCACAACCCTAATGGGATTGCTATATCTATTCATATAGCAAACTAAACAAAAAATAACTGCGGTCTTAAAAGACTAAACTCCAATTCTCAAGTATCGCTAAAACTATATCTAAATAAATTTATAGCAGCAATTACTGTTAAGATATTCTCAAATTATCAAATATAGTCCGTGCTGCAAATTTAACTTCTGAGTTCTAATAGCAATTTGAAAAAAGAATGTTACAAATAGGTAATTCAAGAATTAATAATTAAATAATTCAGGTTTAAAGCCTCCCCTTTTAAGGGGAAAAAGCGGTCGTTTGCGGAGCAGTCCGTTAGGATGGGATGGCGAGGTCTCCCGCTCTTGCAGAGCCGCTCCGCTAACGCCATATCCAATCGACCAAGAGAAAAGAAAATATTCCTTATATTCAATCCTCTCGATTTTAACCAGAGGTAATTATCAATTATCCATTAATGAAAAATAGTTTCAAACTTTAGATGTGAAATAATTTCCTGAAATTACTAAGCGCCTCAAAGTTTTGACCCTATAAAATCTTGGTGCATGACTTTGAACTTTTTACTTTCATTAATCCTTCCTTTTTTTCTTACTTTTAACTTTTGACTTTCTTTGTCAAAAGTGTTAGGAAATTGATAAAATTAAAATCCTTTACAACCAAGAGTTTTGACTTGAGCTGATAGCTGAATGCTTAAAACTATATCTACTAAATTTTAACCAAAAATTATCATTTTTCATGCCTACCTTTATCTTGTAGAAAAAGGACAGTAAAATTAATTTATAGCAGTCGCCATTACTATTAGGATATTCTCAAACTATTAAATTTAGTCACACCAAGAATTTAACTTCTGACTTCTGACTTCTGACTTCTGTACGTCGCCAATCCGACGGCTCCCCTCTCTTACTTCAGCTATAGGTGTCTATGAATATACAGATTACTCCTATGTATCTAATTTTGCTAAATTAATATGTCTACAAACAGAGTAAAATACAGTTACTATCGAGAAAAGCGGGAATGGTTAACAGTTATTTTGCAAATGCAATATTCCGTTATTCCCGCTATTATTTTTAGGGTGACATTCTGTGGATTATTTGGTTTTCTTATTTCTCTACTTTACTACCTAAATTTTCCTGTTACTTTGCCGACAAAAAGTAGTATTGTTCCTAGTTTAGTGTTAGGTTTACTATTAGTTTTTAGAACAAATACAGCATACGAAAGATTCTGGCAAGGTCGGCAGTTATGGGGAGTTATCGTTAATACAGTTCGGAATTTTGCACGACAAATTTGGGTTGCAGTTGAAGAAAATAATCCAGCAGATAGAGAATCAAAAGAGGAAATAATGCGGTTATTAGTAGCTTTTGCTATTGCTGGTAAATTACATTTGCGCGGTGAGAATGTAAATAGAGAATTAGAGGGATATATGCCTAAAGATTGGTATGAAAAGCTAAAAAAAATGAATCATCCTCCTATTCATATTGCTTTTTTGATTAGTGATTATCTCCAGCATCAATATGAACGTGGTTGTATTAATCCTTATCAACTTACTGCGATGTTTCAGTTACTGGATAGAATGGTTGAAGCCTTGACAGGTTGTGAAGGAATTTTAAAGACTCCTATTCCTTTAGCATACTCAATTCATCTGAGACAGTTATTGTTAATTTACTGTCTATCATTGCCATTTCAAATAGTAAATGAATTTCATTTTTGGACAGGTATAGTAGTTGCTCTAGTCAGTTTTACTGTCTTTGGAATTGAAGAAATTGCTCTAGAAATAGAAAATCCTTTCGGTTACGATCCTAATGATTTACCTTTGGATGCTATTTGCACTACAATGTACCGTAATATTGAAGATTTAATTACTTTAGCACCTTGCGTTAGACATTGGAAGCGTATACCGATTAACTCACAAAACCATCATTTTTAATTTAACTCCTATATCAGTAACCCTAGTTTCGCATTTGTCTAAAATTATACATATTTAATTCCAATCTTTGAGTATTAAATTTGGGGTCACTCTCACCTGTCAATAATTTTTTTACCTAAATTACAACAAAATGAAAACTTATATTAAATTTTGTATACCTAAAGTAACTACATGAGTCTATTTTCAGGTAAGATTGACTGATACATAATTTTTTCTAGATAAAATTATGCTCTTGGATTAATCTCCGGGAGGATAATATATAATGATAAGATTCAATGTTTATTGAGATAATACAGCAATAAAAATGGAAAATACTCAAACTGATTATAGCAATAAAATCATAAACGATCAATCTGATATAGAAGATAATGATATTACAGCTATTTATGAGCGTGCTGTAGCGCATTATCAATTAGCAAATTATCAGGATGCAATTGCTGATTATACCAGAGTAATAGAAATTGAATCTAGTAACGCTGAAATTTACTACAACCGAGGCGTGGCCAAGCATCAAATGGAAGATTATCAGGGTGCAATTTTTGATTACACTGAAGCAATTAAAATTGACCCTAGTAATAGCAATATTTATAATAATCGTGGTTTAGCTCTTTCTCAAATGGGTTCTCATCAGGAGGCGATCGCTGATGTTACCGAGGCAGTTCGACTTAATCCTAATGATGCTGATAGTTATTACAATAGGGGTTTTGTGTATGAGACAAGTGCAGATTATGAAAAAGCTATTGCAGATTACACAGAAGCACTAAATATTAATCCTGGTTACGATCTAGCTGCTCAAAGGCGAGAGCATCTACTTGCATTAATTACTCCTCAGTCTCCAGGAGTTGCAGAAGATACTGCACCAGAAATACCTCAGAAAAATGTAGAGGTAGAAAAATCTTCAGAAATTAAGTCGGATGGGGAGACACAAAAAACTCCAGAAGTATTGGAAGCTTCGAGTTTAAAACAAATACCTCAGAAGAATGTAGAGGTAGAAAAATCTCGAGAAGTATTGGAAGCTCCCAGTTTAAAAC
>NZ_JBNHEP010000040.1:7288-22256 GCF_050015995.1 Dapis brunnea BLCC-M229
AAATACCTCAGAAGAATGTAGAGGTAGAAAAATCTCGAGAAACTAAGTCGGATGTAGAGGTAGAAAAATCTCGAGAAGTATTGGAAGCTCCCAGTTTAAAACAAATACCTCAGAAGAATGTAGAGGTAGAAAAATCTCGAGAAACTAAGTCGGATGTGGAGAAAGAAAAACCTCTGGAAAATGAGTCTAAGGTAACACAAATACCTCAGACGAATGTAGAGGTAGAAAAATCTCGAGAAACTAAGTCGGATGTGGAAACCAAGAAATCTTCAGAAGTATTAAAAACCTCGAAAAATTCAGCTAATCCTCTTGTTCAAAGGTTGTTCAATCGTTATTTACCGAAAGATACATCAGTAGATGAAACTTTAGCAACAAAACCTCAGACGAATGTAGAGTTAGAAAAATCTCGAGAAACTAAGTCGGATGTGGAAACCAAGAAATCTTCAGAAGTATTGGAAGATAAGACTTTAGCAAAAAAAACTCAGACGAATGTAGAGGTAGAAAAATCTTCAGAAACTAAGTCGGATGTGGAGACAGAAAAACTTCAAGAAGTATTGGAAGATCGGACTTTAGCAAAAAAAACTCAGACAGAGATTACTGACTATAAGGATAGTGATGCTAATAACCAGCAACAACAAAGTATCTCTATAGAGGAAGAACGCCAAAAGAGAATCAATTCCTTAACTGAAGCACTCAGAGTTAATCCAAATCAAGGTCATGTTTACTACCAGCGAGGCAAAATACTCTCTCAACAGGGAAATTATCACGAGGCGATCGCTGACTTTACTGAAGCAATCAAACTTAATCCCGATAAAGCTTACTCCTATTTAAATCAACGAGGTGTTGCTCGTTCCCGTTTAGAAGATTATCAGGGAGCACTTGATGATTTTACTGCTGCGATTAAAATTGATTCTACTAATCCTAATGCTTGTCATAACAGAGGACGTCTTTACCATGTTATGAAAGATTACAAACTTGCCATTAGAGATTTTACTATAGTTATAGAAGCTAATCCTAAAGATGCAGATGCCTATAATAATCGAGGTATTTGTCTCTATGAAATTAAAGAATATGATGGAGCGATAGCTGATTTTACTGAAGCTATTAAGATTAATCCTAAAGATGGAGATGCTTATCATAATCGAGGTATTTCTAATTATGAAATAGGGGATCGTCAACAGGCAATAGATGATTATACAGAGGCAATTAAACTTGAACCTACTGATGCTAAAAGTTATTATAATCGCGGTATGATTCGTTATTTGATGAAAGATAATGACGTGGGAATAGATGACTTTCAAAAAGCTGCTGATATCTATCAAGAAAAAGGACAAAATGAAGATTATCTGGAAGTAATGAAAATGATACGGAAAGATACATCAGTGGATGAAACTTTAGCAAAAACGCCTCAGACGAATGTAGAGATAGAAAAATCTTCAGAAACTAAGTCGGATGTGGAAACCGAGAAATCTTCAGAAGTATTGGAAGATCGGACTTTAGCAAAAAAAACTCAGACAGAGATTACTGATGTGGAAACCGAGAAATCTTCAGAAGTATTGGAAGATCGGACTTTAGCAAAAAAACCTCAGACAGAGATTACTGATTATAAGGATAGTGATGCTAATAACCAGCAACAACAAAGTATCTCTATAGAGGAAGAACGCCAAAAGAGAATCAATTCCTTAACTGAAGCACTCAGAGTTAATCCAAATCAAGGTCATGTTTACTACCAGCGAGGCAAAATACTCTCTCAACAGGGAAATTATCACGAGGCGATCGCTGACTTTACTGAAGCAATCAAACTTAATCCCGATAAAGCTTACTCCTATTTAAATCAACGAGGTGTTGCTCGTTCCCGTTTAGAAGATTATCAGGGAGCACTTGATGATTTTACTGCTGCGATTAAAATTGATTCTACTAATCCTAATGCTTGTCATAACAGAGGACGTCTTTACCATGTTATGAAAGATTACAAACTTGCCATTAGAGATTTTACTATAGTTATAGAAGCTAATCCTAAAGATGCAGATGCCTATAATAATCGAGGTATTTGTCTTTATGAAATTCAGGAATTTTATGGAGCGATAGCTGATTTTACTGAAGCTATCAAGATTAATCCTACAGATGCAGATGCTTATCATAATCGAGGTATTTCTAATTATGAAATAGGGGATCATCAGCAAGCAATAGATGATTATACAGAGGCAATTAAACTTGAACCTAATGATGCTAAAACTTATTATAATCGGGGTATGATTCGTTATTTCATTAAAGATTATGAGGGAGGGATAAATGACTTTCAAAAAGCTGCTGATATCTATCAGAAAAAAGGACAAAATGAGGATTATCTGGAAGTGATGAAAATGATGAAAAAATTAAATAAATAATCAAATTATTAGTTGAATCTCTATTATTTAAATAGAGTTAGATTTAGCAATAAAAATTAATATTGGTAATGAAAACTTTGTACAAAATATGTCCCTGACAAAGTAATACTCCTAATGTCAATATTAGAGTTTGAAACTAATTATTTTTCTGGTTATAACAGGTCAGAAAAAAATGAATCGTAAATTTATATCATAATTTGGTTAAACAGTTTGCCCTCCCCAAAATTGGTGCTCAAATTACAATCAAACAACTAGATAAAAATTATTCTGAATAAGGATTTACTCTGGCATATGATTTCAGTTTGATCCTTAATTTCAGAAACAAATTGCATCTAGATTATTAGGACAAACTTGTTTTGCAACTGGGTTATTGTGAATGTAAATCTCAGTTAAATTTGGTAAAGACAACAAAGTATTACCATTAGAGACTTTGTTGGAATTAAGATTTATCTCAGTTAGTTTTTTCAAAGAAGCAAGTGCTGTAATGTCAGATATTTGGTTGTTACTGAGGTTAAGTTCAGTTAAATTAGTTAGTGAAGCAAGAGGGTTAATATCAGAAATTTGGTTGCGACTTAAATTAAGTTCTGTCAAATTAGTTAATGAACTGAGAGGAGTTATATTTGATATTTTATTATTTAATAGGAATAGTTTATTCAAATTGGTTAGTGAACTTAGGGGACGGATGTTAGAAACTTGATTGTTTGAAAGAATTAGTTCTTGTAATTTTGTCAGTGACTTTAGAGGAGTAATATCAGATATTTTGTTCTGAGCAAGGTAGAGTCTTTCTAAGTTTGTTAATGATGCTAAAGGAGTTAGGTCTGATATTTGATTATTGTGTAAAACCAGTCGAGTTAAATTAGGCAAAGAAGCTATAGGTTTAACATCGGAAATTTGTCTGCTAATTAGATTTAATCTAGTAGTAAGAGATGCTATTTGAGTAGCTTGAGAACAATCATCAGTACCAAATTTTACTAAAATTGCTTCTACAGTACGTTTAGCTTCTGGTGAAATATTATCTTTTTGATTACACCAATCAAAAAAATTATCAAAATTGGTAACTTGAGCTTGGGTATTAGACTTAGGAATACTAGATATTGCAATAGTTAGAGTTATTCCTAGAATAGAATTTAAAACACAATTCATAATACTGTTGATGGTCATAATACTGTTGATGGTCATTTTTTGATTTTTTCCACTTGAGCAAAGACCAAAAGATTATACACTAGACTTGTCGCTTGATAACGTAAAAAATTGCAAATACCCCTGCTCTGTAAAGATGGTAGTAATTGAGGAGTAAAAATACTTGAAATTATTGCTATATCTAGGTTTTAGCAATTAATGTAAAGCGTGGTAAATTTTGTGCGTTATGTATCAAACAGAATATTTTCTATATAGCTGTATTATTATCCAATACAACAATATTTTAATTGTATAAAATATTACGAGAAAAAATTTTAGCAAATCAAGATAGGTTGTGGACTTAATCCATAAGAGGAAGAGTTAATGAATGCTCTTAAAAAAACTATTGAGTATGACAATGATTCCCAGTTTTAACTGATTTTGAGAATAAAAAGAGTATCTAAAAAATTATCATGTTCAGGTATTGAAAGTCATTCTAGGTTACACAGATGATTTATTAGAAAAGTATGGCAAGAAAATTAAGCATATAGATAAAATGATAAAGTTATACATAAGTAGTGGTAAAAATAAAATAATGTATCAGTCTTCTTCTTGATAAACTCTAGAAGCGATCGCTCACCTAAGCTAAAACTACAATTGCTATTCCAAACAAAATACTCTCATCTATGCTTAAAAATTCCGGGATTTTCTCTTTTTGAGAGTTTTAATCACAATTAAATCCATATACCACTGAATTATTGGAGCTAATAAACTATGCAATTTATCTAACAAAGTCATTTCTAAACCAGGAGCAATTACAAAACTTTTTTTCTTCACTCCCCGCAATATTTCAACTGCCATATCTGCCGCACTCCATAATCCAGAAGTAGCAGTAATATACTTAGTTTCTAAAGGCTTAGTTTTATTCTCTTCCTCTAATTGTGGCGTATCTGTATCTGGTGGATAAACTACAGAAACAGAAATTCCAGATAACTTCAACTCTCCCCGCAAAGATTCTGCTAAACCTCGAATAGCAAACTTACTAGGACAATAGGGAGTATAACCATAAATTCCAATCAAACCAGCACCAGAAGAAATCATTACTATATGCCCTTTTTTTTGTTGTTCCATTACTGGCAAAATAGCACGCACAGAATAGAGGGAACCAAAATAATTAATTGCCATTGTTTGTTCAAATATTTCTATTGATAAATCTCGAAAATAACCAGGATAAGAAATACCGGCAGCAGTAATTAATAAATCTGGAACACCTATTTCTTTCGTAGCTTGGTAAATCGCATTTTCTACTTCTAATCTATTAGCAACATTAGTGGAAATAGTAATAATTTTCTGCTCTAGATTAACCACATTGGCAGTTATTTCGACTTTTGCAGCTTCTAGTTTCTGATAATTACGAGCGATAATTGATATATTGCTTCCTTGACTAGCTAATAGTTTAGCGATTTCTTTACCAATACCACTAGAACCACCTGTAATTATTGCGTGTTGCCACATAAATTCCTAATATATATTAACAGTAAGCTAGCGAGGATAATTGCTCAAGTTCCCTGAGTCAGTGACTGGTGTATATGAATGAAGCCATAACTGACAATATAGAAGACTATTTTTTTTTGTCCAATACAGTTCCGTTAAGGATTTTTTTTGGGAGTTCTATAATCTGAAGAGCTACTCTAATAGTTTCATACCTTATGAATTTTGGTCTTATCTGTTTGCGCAGCATTCCGCAGGAAAGGAAACCATATTTTTTAGTCTAGTGGCGATCGCTCTTTTTGTAACAAATTTAGGTACACTTCTGTATTATATCCTAAGAGCTAATTAATAAACTTAGATGTTTGCACAGTATTCCCCAGGAAAACTTTGATCTCACCTAGCTCTGAGGAATTTAAGCTTACTGAACTATGAGGATCTAAACCCAGGTCTAACAGGATTTTCAGACTCTTAATATTTACTTTATAAATCAGCTCTAAGCATCCCTTTCTTTGCTATAGATAAAGTTCATCATTTGACATCCTCTCCGCCGTAAAACGGACGGAGATTCCTACCAAGCTGTAGCTCCTCGGTGGGTTGACGTTTCATTGACTGCTGCACCCACCCCTCTTGCTCCCCTCCCGGGAGGGGATGGGGGTGGGTTATGCTTGCCTCCACATCCGTTTAATGTCTCCGTTAGCGCAGCTCCTCCGCAGGAGGCATGCTCTCCGGCGACTAATATATTTATTGCTGCATTTTTATCACGGTCATGCTTTGCACCACAGTTGAGACACTCCCATTCTCTTACTGAAAGGTCTAACTTTCCAACTTTAAACCCACAACAACAGCAAGTTTAAGATGTTGGATCCCACCTATTAATTACTCTAAAATCACGGCCGTATTTTTCCGCTTTTCCTTCCAGGAATGTTCTAAATGTTCTCCAACCTAAATCACTTATTGCTCTGGATAATTTCCGATTTTTAACCATTCCTGATACGTTTAAATCTTCTAAAACAATTGTTTGGTTTTCACTAACTAATTATTTCAGTAGATAATTTATGCAGAAAATCTGTCCTAGTATCTTTTAACTTGGTATGGAACTTAGCTACTTTTAACCTGGCTTTTTCATACCGTTTAGATCCTCTACTTTTGTTAGATAATGACTTGCTTAATTTACGGTACTTTTTAGTCCGTTTCTTTAACGGTTTGGGAGCATCAAATTTTTGACCATTACTTAAAGTAGCAAAACTTTTGATTCCTAAGTCTATACCTACTGAATTATTAGTTTTAGGTAATGATTCTGGTTGTATTTCTACTACGAAACTTAAGAAATATCTGTTAGCTGAGTCCTTGATAATAGTTACTGAAGAAGGTTGACCAGGTAACTCTCTAGACCAAACTATTTTTAACTTCCCAATCTTGGCTAAATAAACTTTGTGTTGACCAACTTTAAACCCCCCCTCTTGTAAACCTAGCAGTCTGCTTTGACTTCTTACTTTCAAATTTAGGAGGTTTAACAGGTCTACCTTTTCTTTAGCCTTTAGTTGATTTAAAAAAGTTTTGATAAGCCTGGTTTAAATCATTCAAGGATTGTTGTAATGGTATATTAGAAACCTCTGATAACCATTCTCTATAATCAGTCTTTTTAGCCTGAGTAACAAACTGTTTTTGTAGCTCTGAGTTAGTGGGTTTCTTCTCTCCTGATTTATACTTTTCTTGACAGAAAACTAGACTATCATTCCAAACAACCCGAACACAACCAAATAGCTTGGCTCATCGATATTTTTCTTGGGGTGTTGGATAGATACGATACTTAAATCTAGCTTTCATAATTTGATTTTTAAACTAGCAACATAATAACATATTTATCGAATAAAAACTAATTTAAAAGTCGCCCTAGAAGGGCGAGGCTTGAGACCCAATTTTCTGATCACTGATTTTATTTTATTATAGTAAGTTACACTGTATAGGAATCTAGTCTGCTTGTTCAACCAGGGGTTAAAACACCCTGGCTAACTTCAGGTCGCCTGTTATTAAGTTTAGACGACCAGTAAATTAAAGGTACTTTTCTAGAGTGTTAGCCAATGTAGTCTTAGGAACAGCACCCACGACCATATCAACTCTTTGGCCTCCCTTAAAAATCATTAAAGTAGGAATACTGCGAATCCCATACTGGCTTGCTACATTAGGGTTTTCATCTGTATTCAGTTTAACTACTGCTATTTTTCCTTTATACTGCTCTGCTATTTCTTCAACTACAGGAGCGACCATCCTGCATGGCCCGCACCACGGTGCCCAGAAATCTACTAAAACTGGAAGCTCGCTCTCAAGCACTTGTTGGTTAAAACTACTATCAGTTACTGGTACTGCTGACATTCCTTAGTAATCCCTTAATATTTACTTTTCTTCTGTATAAATACAGAGATTGACACTCCACGGGATAAATCCGCGTGAATTCTTCAGAGGAGCTGTAAATCTGGCTCAAGCTAAGATTTTCACATTGCTCGAAACAACCACATTACCAGTACCGTACCGTGGTACGTATACAGCAGCAGTCCACTAGGCGGTGCCAATTGCCACTACTCTCTCCGGTCAAAGACCATTGAGGCTACTTTTTAAGTTATTAGTTCATTGTATACATTTTTTTGACTACGGATTAAAATCCGTCTACTCCCTTCCATCCAGCCGTTAAAACTTGCACTTTTTCCGCTTACCGAAATTTTACGATGATTTAAAAACTTTCTACATAATTCGTTTGAAAATTTGTTAACTCATTCATTCAGATGCTTTTAGCTGCTTCTCTAAAGTTTGAGCTAATGTAGTCTTGGGAACAGCACCGACCACCATATCAACTCTTTGGCCTCCCTTAAAAATCATCAAGGTAGGAATACTGCGAATCCCATACTGGCTTGCTACATTTGGATTTTCGTCCGTGTTTAATTTAACTACTTTTATTTGTCCTTCATATTGTGATGCAATTTCCTCAACTACAGGACCAACCATCCTGCATGGCCCGCACCACGGTGCCCAGAAATCTACTAAAACTGGAAGCTCGCTATTAAGCACTTCTTCCTGGAAACTACTATCGGTTACTGGTTGTGCTACTGACATTTCTTAGTAATCCTTAAATATCTATCTTTACTCAATTAAATTATCCTATCATCTGGTACAGAAGTCGATCAAATTTTTGAGATACCACAGTTTTCTGAATTATATAGATTTTGAAAAATATGCTAAATATCTATTTTACAATATGTCGATCAATAATGTATTATCTTTAACAAACTATCATATCTTGTACTCAATGAGGGTATTCATTATTGCGAAAACAGTTTTTTCTTATCCTCTCCTCATATAGACACACTCGATAAATTAAATTTTGTGGGACTCGTTTAGCCCAAATTAAAGCTACAAAAATCCAAGGTACAGCGAATTTAGTCCATATTATTTGGACTATGAAAAATTACTATTAGGTGTCAAATAGGGATCTAATTATCAACTACAGTTGCTGGTTCGTAGAGGTATTCAAACCAGTTACCGTCTAAATCTCTGCCATAGAAAGAAGCTGTGCCATCTCGGTGTTCGTGGACTGGAGAGACTTGTACTTCTTGGGCTTGGAGCTGTTTGTAGGCCGTTTCCATTTCTGAGCGATCGCTAAACACAAACCCAAAATGTGGCCCTGCTTGATCGTATCCAGGACTCAAAAGTGCCAGTCCATCATCTCCTGCTTTGAGATATGCCCAGTCAGGATCTTTCCAGGCTATTTCCATGCCCAGATTTTTATAGAACTCTACTGCTTTGTCAACGTCTTGGACGCAGATAGCTACATGGCCTAATCTTTTTAATTTCATAGTTAACTATTATTAAAATTTATCTATTTCTAATTGTATTGTGACTACTGTAGATAATATTGTAATTATATTTTATTTTCTGTTGATGGAGAATAGGAATCAGGAGTCATAAATTAGGATTAATGGTGGCTTCATAGAGTTTTTTTATTACTTAACTTGTGAGAATCTATTGAGAATTGCTATAGCTTTTCTCAACTTTTGTGATTTATACCTATTTTTCTTAATTTTCTTTTCCCTGTTAAGGTATTCCCTAAAACCTAGAACTTTGTACTTCACTCAAAGCTGAGAATTGCTATATGTATAAACTTAAATAAATATTAGACCTCTGGGAAAATTAATCTCGAACCTTTGTAATTCCTAGGCTAAAACTTAGTTGATGGAGATGTTTATCACATCAATAATCAGGAAATAAATATCTATAGCAATCCTATTTTATTCGTGGCAAAAATCTTACTGCTTTTTAGGGAACAGAGAACAGGGAACAGGGAACAGGGAACAGGTAAGAGTTTCAACCTTTTGATTTACTTTTTAATTTGTCACAACCTATTTAGGATTGCTATAGTTATTAATTCAGTAATTAACAATGAACAATTAATGTAAGCATTCAGCCATCAGCCATAAGCTATTAGCTATTAGCTATTAGCTATTAGCTATTAGCTATCAGCTATTAATTCATTGCTCTGAGAGCAGGAAAAAGCAATTGAAAAATTTAAGCAGAATAAAAAGTATAGGAAAAAAAATTTACTTTGACTAAGAGGTGTATATTCATAATTTATAATTTATAAAACGGCTAAAAGTTGACCCCGCGCCACCTGAATTCTTACCAATTAATAATTAATAATTACCCCTTCTGGAAACGGATAGGATTGACTAAAAGGAAATTTTGGAATTTATCCCCTCTCTTGGTCGATTGGATATGCCGAGGAGACCTCGGCATCCCTCGAGCGCTATCCAAGGATCGGCTAATAAAGCTGAATTGTTGAATGAATAATTATTGACTATCAACTCTTAATTATTAATTATTAACTATTAATTATTAATTATTCGGTAATTGCCCTAATTGCTAAATTATTAAAGTTTAGTCGTTTGACAATTAATTTAGGTAAATATTAGGAAGAATGAAGGAAAGTAGAAAAAATTTACTTCTTAACCCTAAACTTGAGAATATGCTATTCAATTTTGCTAACTTACCTTACTGGATACTCCTCGGTGCAGGAATCTTAATGTTCCTGTTCGTAATTTCTACAGGTTTAGGAGAGGAAAACATAGATATTGACAGTGATAATGGTGTTGAATCTTTAGACACTTTAGGGTGGTTAGGTATTGGTCAGGTTCCACTGATTTTGTTATTAGCAACTGACCTAAGTTTTTGGGGTTTGATTGGTTGGACTTTGAATATTTTGTTTAGTATTCCTAATGGGTTTTTCGGGGTAACTGTATTTATTGCTTCAATGATTTTGAGTTTAATTTTAGGTGGTTTTATTGCTAGACCTATCGGAAAAATTTTCTTTCAATCTTTTGGAGAAGATGTGAGTAGCGATCGCCTTCTAGGATGTATTGGTACTGTTACTTCTACATTAGTCCCTAAAGAAAATCAAGGAAAAATTGCACAAGTAGATGTAATTGATACAGCTAAAAACCTGGTAACTATTAATGCTAATTTACCATCATGGGCAACTAAAATTCCTCATCGAGGAGAAAAAATTATAGTGATAGATCGTCAGACTAAAAGTTACTTAGTTATAGCTAAAGATAGTGTAGATAGAGATAGATGGTTATCTAATTCTAGTAAAAATAGAGATTAATCAAAATCATCAATTTATCTGGATTTTGACTTGGAAATTAGGGTCTGCTGAAAAAGTCTTCTGGTAAGGATAGGGAACAGTTTTCCCATTAGTTTAACCCCATTATTTGACTAATTTACAGCGTTTCCCATTGTTATGAGGTACAGTAACAGCAATTAGCAAAGAGTTTTTTAAATGTTGAGGATTCATTAACTTGAGTGCAACGCCCGATGATTATATAAACCATTTCTGCTCTCTGTAGGAGAAAAATTATGACGGAATAAATATTTTTGGCCTCCATACCTATTCCCTATTCCCTATTCTCTAAAACCATAAAATATATGTACCTCATAACTTCGGAAACTGCTGTATCTTCAAAAAGTGCATTAATTTTGATAGTATGAAAGCTCCTAACTTGCACTTGGTCAACTTTTCATAGTTCTCAAAAACCTGATTCCTCAAGGTCTCAATTTTATTCACCAAGCCCGAATTATACCAATTTCATAAAATATTGCTACAAAGTAATGGCTCTATGATTAACTGAGCAAAGCTATCTCAAGTCGAGAATTGTATTTCAACAAACAGTATAACTACATTTGCTTCCCGTTGTCTGAGTAAATTTCTTAACAGTTTTGTACTCATTCTACTGTAACTACCTTTTTTGAATCTCGGTATCCTCAAAATTATTTCTGATTATTTCTGATTTTTCTGCATAGGTTCCTTCCACAAAGAAATATAAATTATCGTACAGCACATCTAGCAATCCTATTTAAGTCGTAAATTTTTGGTAGTGGTAGGTGTTAGGTGGAAGAAAAAATAAATATAGCAAAATTTTCACAACCCATTTAGGATTACTATGGGTAGTCCTACATACTAATGGTGGATGGGGTTTGAAACACCGACTATATTCCAATACCGTTCAATTAAGGATTGTCACTCAGATCAATTTTAGCCTGATCTCAACCGTATTGGACTACACCCTTAACCGAAGTCATTACAATGCAACACTAAGCAAAAATAAAACTCAAAAATCAGAGATTTTTGAACCAGGTCATTTCAGTTATCAGTTATCAGTTATCAGTACCTCCACCGAATAGGGAGGCTTGAAATACTGAAGTTTACTTTTTTCATCCCCTTAAAAGGAGAGGCTATTGACCCTATTTTTTGGTCAATTTTCCAGAATCAAACATTTACAGGGAAAAAAATCATGTTATTTTGGCTAACATTCCTTCAATCATTACCATCAATTTCCAGCCAGGAAATTATTACAAAGGAAACATTATCTAAACCCAAAGAAATTGTTTTATCTGAAAATATATGTATCCAGCCTACACTAGCTCAGTTTCCCCAAAATAATAGCACTTTTCTCTTAGGAGGAACTGCTGCCGGAATTATAGGAATTATATTCTTATTACTATTAGGATTTTGGGCTTATACAAGAGTCTATCAAATTACTCCTAACAATGAAGCTTTTGTCAGAACAGGTGGCTTTTTAGCAAAAAAGAATTCTGTAATTTTATATGGTGGCTGTATCGTACTACCAGGTTTTCACGAACTTACCAGAGTTCCAATGCGAGAGATTTCTATTGATGTAGAACGTACTGGAAACTTAGCAGTAAGAACCCAAGATTATCTTCGGGCAAATATGCGAGTTACTTTTTATGTCTGTATAAACGCCGATCAACAAGATGTAAAAACTGCTGCTTCTAGATTATCAAAGCAAGGAAGAATTTCTCCAGAAGATATTAAAGATGCTCTAGAAAAACGTGCTGATGATGCAATTCGAGCAGCAGCTAAAAAGAAAACCTTAGCAGAAATTGATTCTGATAAATTAGGGTTTGCAGATGAAGTTTTCAATCTGATTCAACCAGACCTAAAAAAAGTTGGTTTAACACTAAATAATATTGCTATTTCCGAAATCGAAGAAAGTGACACTTATGATACTAATAACTTCTTTGATGCTCAAGGTGTTAAACTACGCACAGAAACAATTCAACAATCAATCAAAGAAAAACAAGAAGTAGAACTAATAACAGAACAACAGCGAAGAGAGTTAGAATTAAACGTCCAAGTAACAATTAAAGAAAAAGAATTAGCCGCCAGAAAACAATCCCTCGAAATTGAAAAAGAACAAGAGACTGCTCTACTAGAACAACAACTAGAATTAGAATCTTTAAGAGCACAAAGAGCCAGGGAAATTCAAGAATCAAAAGATATTGAAGCTGCTAATGAACAACGAAACAAAATATTGCAGACAAAAGCAATTGAAGAAGAAGAAATTAAGAAAAAATTAGCACTTCAAGAAAGTCAAATTGAAGCAGATATCGCCCTAGAAGAACAACAGAAAAAACTCAAAGTTACTCAAGCATTACAAAAACAAGAATCAGAAATGGCAGAAATAACTCGCCAACAAATGGTTGATTCAAATCGCCTTAAAGCTCAAGTCGAAGTAGCAGAAGCAGAAAGATTATCAAAAATTGCTCAACAAGAAGCAGCTATCGCTATAGCCGAAAAAGAACAACAACGTTTAATAGCAGAAGCAGAAAAAGCTAAAGCAGAATCAGGAGTAACTACTGCAGCAGAAATAGAAAAAGCAGAACGACAACAAAGGTTATCAATTATAGTAGCTGAACAAGAAGCAGAAAAACATCGTATTGCTGAACAAAACGTTGTAGAAATTGATGTTTTCCGGCGAAAAAGACAAGCAGAAATTGCTAGAGAAGCAACAGATTTAGAAGCAGAATCTTTGAGGACTTTAGCAGCAGCTAACCGTGAGAAAGATTTAGCTGAAGCTGAAGGTATTGAGGCGAAAGTAGAGGCTGAAAATGCAATAAGTGATGCCAACAGAACAGCACAAATTTTTACAGAATTAGGGCCTAGCTTCATAGATAAATTACCAGAAATAGTCCAAGCACTAGCACCACAACCAGGAATTTTAGGGGACCCAAAAATTTATGCTTTTCCTAGTGCTAATGGTAACAATGGTAATGGTGCTCAAGATATTAGTAAATTGATGTTATCTACAAGTGGTTTAACATTGATAAATTCTTTATTAGATGAAGGAAAATTAGAGAATTTAATTACAAAAGTAACTCAACTAATTATTAGTAGTAATGGGTCGATTTCAAAACCTGTAGAAAGTTCACTAGATGCCATTCAAGCTACTACTAAAAAATCAGAAATAGAAACAGCGATCGCTCCGCAAAATCCACCTTCAAACAATTAATAATTAATAATTAATAATTAAATAATTCGCGCCTTGAAGCCTCCCCTTGGATAGGGGAAAACAAAGATAATATTCCTTATATTCAATTCCCGAACGGTTTTAACCAGAGGTAATTATCAATTATCCATTATCCATTAATGAACTCTTCTTATAACGGATAGGATTGACTAATACCATTTCTTAAAAAGAATGCTATATCTGCCAAATGTGGGGAAGTGTGGGACCCACCCGCGCGCCCCTCCGGTGGAGGGGAAGTGTGGTCCGTGTGGGGAGGAGTAAACATAAGAATAATAAACATTAACTGGGCTATTATTCGCAAGCATGGTGATTTATCTTGTGTTAATTACTTAATAACTGAAGTGCCATCTAAGTATAGCAATGCTTTTGGGAATTGGTATAAAAGGATTTTTTTTCTTCTTAGGGAGGTGGGGAGATGGGAGGGTGGGGAGGTGGTTATAGAGAATTTTGAAAAAGGTGCTTTTAATAACCGTATTTGGTATAACAGATACATCTTGGTGTTGAATTTCCTGACTATAACGTAGGTTGGGTTGAGCTGGCGAAACCCAACATATACAAGGTTGTTGTTGGGTTTCCTTATACAGTAATGTTTTTACCTTAAATCAAGTATTTTCTTGATATATCTAGGTTTCAGCCATTTTTAGCACTGTGAGGTATTTCCCTTGCTAATACTGGGTTTGAAGTCATTTTCGGTGTCAAAAATCTCAAAGTACCGATACAAGACTTTCGGGCAACCCAACAGATATATCTTGGTGTTGGGTTTCCTTTCGTCAACCCAACCTACAAACTAGAAAATCAGCGTTTGCTCTCGCACAACGGATGTTAGAACCCTACTTTTTTCAAAAAGAAATTCTCAAACCTTTATCTGTAAATACTTTTAGATTGAATTAGCCAGCCCTAACTATTGTCCAATAGATGAATCAAACATCAATAAGCGTGAAAATCAGCGTTTGCTCTCGCACAACGGATGTTAGAACCCTACTTTTGGCAAAAAAAAATCCTCAAACCTTTATCTGTAAATACTTTTAGATTGAATTAGTCAGCCCTAACTATTGTCCAATAGATGAATCAAACATCAATAAGCGTGAAAATCAG
>NZ_JBNHEP010000041.1:0-15396 GCF_050015995.1 Dapis brunnea BLCC-M229
TTTAGCCCTAAAATAGATATTATATTGTCAAACCTTTTGTTTGTTTGTAGTAGGGATTTAGCCCTAAAATAGAAGGGCTAAAGCCCTACTACGAGCTTTAATTATAAATTGTTGTTGGGTTGCGCTACCGCTTAACCCAACCTACTTGACTACTGGAGTGTTTCAGCTAAAACTGTGCATTAGGGAGTATAGTAGGGATGTTGCATGCAACGTCCGTACGGGAGAAAGATTGTTGTTGGGTTTCGTCCCTCAACCCAACCTACATCTATATGCAACATTTAAGATGGAACAGTCTACTACTAGGTCGTTTAGACTAAGATTGTGAGTAAAACCTAACCCCCCAACCCCCTTCCTATCCCCCCTTACCCCCCTTTGAAAGGGGGGAGTAGGGAAGGGGGAGCATCTCTCCCCTATCCTACAAGGAGAGGGGTCGGGGGAGAGGTTTTCATTGACTCAAACTTACCCACATTTTAAAGCTAGACGCCCTACTACGAATGTAATCAAATTATGAAATTCTTTGTCACAATAGCAGAATTAAGAACAATCTGAAGACTAAAGCGATCGCCTGGATCGGCGCTAAATTTGAACTGAATGTAATCATCTCTTTCTCTAGCACGAATTTCAAATAAAGATTGCCCCATTTCATCTAAACCAATAAGTTTTAAATTTGCTGGTAAAAAACGTTGGTCTTGGAGAGGATAAACTCTGGAAAGAACAGCAAATCTTTGGTTCGGTTTTGGTAAAATGGCTATCATTAGTGCCACCGGAACTCCTGCTAATTGCATTCCTATATCGATAGCGCGACGTACACCTGCTGCTGGGTGACTAGGGTCAATTTCCCATAACAATTCGGCAACTTGCCAGCGAGTTTCTTCATCTTCTGTTGTTTGTAAAATCTTTACTAGAGCTTTATTTACTTCTGTGTCTGAGAGTTCAGTTTTAGATAAATCTGTCTGTATTTTGCCTCTTTGTTTTTGAGTCATTTGGAATTGTTTGATAAATTTTTTAACTACTTTGGGAGATAATTTTTCTGTGGTTTTATCTAAATTGAAAGCCATTTGTATAATTGGTTTACGATTTCCTAGAATTTCTTCCACTGGTTGCCAACCTTCTCTCAAAATACCTTCTAACCAACTTGTTAATTTTTCCCAAGATTTTGATTCAGCCAAGGTATTTTCTGGAATTTTAATAGCTGCCGGACTCAAATATTTCAAATTTAAAATTAAGTGGCTGGAGTCATAATTTAGTTCACTCAAAGAAAGTTGATAATTTCCTATTTTGTTTTTTTCTAAATACTGATTTATTAATTGATCGTATCGTCTAAATCCAATTAAAATAGCTTCTTCTTCCTCTACTAAAACCTGTATTACTATATAGAAATGAGCAGCAAAATCTGGGGAATTAATCATTTTTTGGGGAATTTCTATTCCTTCATCTACTATACTCTCATTTGTCAGTAAGCAAGCTTTAAATCCGCCGACTTGCAGATTGCTCATTGGTTCGGAACTAATAATTTGATTAGGTGGCAGAGATTCAATTTTATTATCTAATCTTAAATGGCGATCGCTCAACCATTTTTTTAGTGCTAATAAACCCAATATTTTCAAATAAGCTTGCCATTTTTCGGCTTCGTTATTAAAGTTATGACTCAAAAGAGTTGCTTGCTGAAAATCTTCAGATTCTAAATCAATAGTTTCTGAGTGCAATTGTCGGTAATATAGTCTGTTTACTTGCTCATAATCAGAACGAATATTCATATTTTTTCTCCGGTTTGTTGTTGTGATATAAAATTTGTTTTTTTGTGATTAATGGAACAATTAATGTAGTTTTTTACTATTATAAATCTCCGATAATAAAAAATAGAATCAATTATCGCACATAAATAATCAATTCTTTCCCCCTACTCTGTACGGACGTTGCATGCAACGTCCCTACCTACTCCCTCTTTTCCGGAGAGGTCTATTTATTATTCTCAGGACTTACGCAGAACCACCATATCTAGTAGAGGGCGAATGGCATTCGCCCCTACATAAGGTTTATGATTTGGAATTTTGCGTAAGTCCTGATTCTATAAAATAGGCTAGATATATTTAAGATAATAGCGCATTTTTTCAGAGAACACACTTGTCATTTTTTGGTATTTTCTGCCTGTAGAAATTTCCTTAGCTGCCTCTAGAAAAACGGTTTCATCTAAATAACGACTTAAGAGTTCAATTAAAGAATCAAAAGCATTTGGATCTAAAACTCCTTGACTTAAATTTAACTCTGCTTTCTTCAACAAAATCTGTAGCAATTTCTCCATTACTTGTTCTCGAATTTGCTTTAGCATTTGCTTAAGTTTTAAGATGCGACTAACTTGAGATTGATTATTCATATTTAATTGTCGAGCTACTTCACTTTGAGATTTATTTTCACAATAAATTAGTCGTAAACTAGGCAAAAAATGAGGAGCAAATTTACTATACCAGGCACTTTTTTGTAATTTCTGCAAACGTTGAGAAAGTACCACCTCAATAGCATCCATAATAGCTCGATCGCGATTTTTGTCGAGAAATTCAAGTTCCATTGCTGAAGGTGAAAGATTAGAGGGAGGTGGAATTTCAGTTGGATTGAAAATTTGTTCCTGTAGAAACTGAGCAATAGTTTTTAATTGCTCCAGTAGTTCATCCAAAGAATTATATATAATTTTCCTTGGAAAAAGGCGATCGCGCATTTCGTGAAGTTGAGACTCAGAAGGTTCGGGACATTTGCCCCTTGCACCCTTTTCTCGTCTGTCGCGCCGATATACGCTATGAAATGCTTCTACAACACTCTGTTCTTGAGGTGAGAGAGTTTTCATTTGGTAACGCTTGATATCATTTAGTTTTCCCCAAGGAGTAGTTAAAGATAAACCAAATTCCACCCATAACGTTCGAGTTAGTTCTGAGTGGCGACGGGTAAGTAAATAAGTCCAATTCCAGAGTCCAGCTTTCTCAGGATTGAATTTTCTTAAAATGTGCGCCCAAAAATAAGGGTAAGAAGACTGAGAGTTTTCCCTAACTTCCTGAAAGCTCTTGATTTTACCATCATCAGTGAGTACCAAGTACAACAAGTCTAGGTGGGAAAAACCATAGCGATCGCCAAATTGTTGAGCCAATTTTTGACAAGCATGAACAATGCCATGAGAAATGTAGCAGCGCAAAGAAAGTCCTGCTGTTATGCTGCATTCCTTAGAAGAGGCCGAATTTTGAGATAGAAAGTGAGATAACAAAGTAGCTTGAATTTTTCGGTCATCTTGGGAGGAGACTTCTTTGAGTTCAGCAATAGACGGAAACCAGATTTGAAATTGTTGTCGAACAGGCAATAGTACCTCCTCTCGATATCCTCTCTGAGAAGCAGACACATCATAGCTAGCTAAATCAATTTTGCGTAATGTCCAGTAGTTCTTGCTGAGAACCATTTGTCTCCCCCCTATACTCGTCCATAGTATTATTCAAGTTTATTGAATCAGTATTTACGCTGATTAGCATTCAAAATTTATTCTCCTAAAGGTTCTATTTTACTCTAGTCTGTGATGATTTGAACTTATGCACTTCAAGGAGAAATAGGGAGTTTTTCATAAGTTCAGGGTTTTATAAATGATTGAAAATTGCTATACTTTTAAGGAGTTTTTTTACTCAAGTCTTGTATAGGTTGACCATTTTTTAATTCAACAACATTCGATACGATAATTTTGTCTTCTAGTTCTAATCCTGAAACAACTTGGTAATTTTGACCCTGGATATTTCCTAATTTAACAGGTTTTTTTTCAGCTATTAAACTAGACTCTTTACATTGAGATTCTTCTTCTTTTACTACAAATACAAATGTCTGGTCATCAATCCTTCTGACGGCTGTTATTGGGATAAAAATGCCAGTCGTTTTTTCCAAAATTACTCTTGCTATTACTTGCTGCCCATCTCGAAAGCCATATTCTTGACTAGAAACTTTAGCTCCAACCAACATAGTTTGACTTCTCTGATCGGTTTCTGGTGAAATAAAATCAATTTTGCTAGTAACTAATACTTTAAAATTATTATTATCAATAATTTCTATAGGAGTTCCAATTATAACTCTGGATGAATAATCAACTGATATATCAAAGTTAAGATAAAAAGATTGGTTGTCAACAACTGTAGTTAATTTTTCTCCTTTCATTATAAATTCCCCTTGATTAAAATAAAATTCACCTACTATTCCAGTAAAAGGGGCTTCAATTTGTTTACCATTTTTAAGTTTAATAATTGGAGATCCAGCAATTACTTTTTCTCCCGTTGAAACAACTATTTCATCGATTACACCTTCATAGTAAGCTCTAATACGTGCCTTTTTTTTCGCAACAATGTTGCCAACATACTCTGCTGATTGGAATGAGGGCATTTCACTGGGATTCACAATCTTCACTTCTACAAAACAAGGGTTTGATGAAGAGTTTGATGTCTGTTTACAACCATAAGTGATAATGCTGGTAATCAAAGTAAGAATAAGAGTTGTAGTTAAAAATTTAGGAACTAATTTCATGTTAGATTAAATAACTATAACTTCAGTTGGAACTTATTATAGCATTTCGATTGACTCATAGGATTTTAAATTAAAAGCTTCATCAACTAACTTCATTTTTATTATAGTCTCTGATGATTTGAACTTATGCACCTTTGAGAAATATTTTACCGAACCTGCATAAGTTCCCTCTGACAAGAGCTAGTAGGTAATGAACAGACCACATCAATCAAGGTAGAACATGATTATGAAAATAGGTGAAATTTTGCTCCGAAGACAAGTTATTTCCCAAAGTCAATTAAAGGAAGCAATAAATATTCAGACTTCAATGAAAATGGGTGAAATATTACTGCGAAGACAAGTTATTTCCCAAAGTCAATTAAAGGAAGCAATAGACATTCAGACTTCAATGCATCTGAAATTAGGAGAACTGTTAATGTTCCAAGGTTGGATTCAACCAGAAAATTTAGAAGAAGCTTTAAAGGAACAATATTGGCGACAAAATGGCTATTGGATAATTGACTAAGATTAAGAATTTCTCTACCGATCGAGCAATAATTATGATTTTTTTCAGGGTGATTTATTTCTAAAAAAAAGTATTTATACAAAAATTGAGTATAACGATAAAATTCAGTTTATTTTATATAGCGTTTCTCAGCCTAATGAGGTAAACATATCTTTATTTTTATTCTATTCCCTATTCCCTGTTCCCTGTTCGCTGTTCCCTAAAACAAAGGAATTTTGTACTTCAGCAGCATGAGAATTGCTATATTAATTTGCTACTAAAATTTTCACCTATACTAAGAAAAATAAAAAAATGAATGAATTACCAGTTTTGATAGAACCATAAACTCATAAAAAAACCAGATTTAAACTACGGAAAATATTAACTTTTTTGGTAGTAATATTGATTGGTTTATCTCCAGCATTACAAACCATTGCTCAGGGAAATTCCCCTTTTTACTGGGATTTTATCAATGTTGAAATTGACGTGCAAAAAAATGGAGATATGCTGGTCAGCGAAACCCATAAATATGTCTTCACTCAACCCCATACAAACCAACGATATCGATATATTCCACTAGATAAAGTAGATAAAATTACTGATGTTACAGTTTGGGAAAATCAGGAACAGATTCCTAGCCAAACTGGTATCAGAAATAACCAGATATGGATTAAATGGCAACATAAACTCAATGCACCTGAAGCTCATACTTTTGTCTTGAAATATCGGGTAATTGGTGGTTTACATATTAATGATAGTGGAGATAAGGTTTACTGGAAAGCAATATTTGCTAACCGGAGTGCTGTTATTAACAATGCCAAAATAATAGTCCGACTGCCAGATATTTTATCAGAAAAAATTCAAAAATATAAAAGTTTTGGAGTGCCAACTAACCCTCGAAAAATCAATTCAACAACTGTAGAATTTGTAGCTCAAAAACCGATTCCACCGCAACAAGAAATAGAAGTTATTGTGCTATTTCCTCATAATATTCTTGATGTTTCAAAACCAAATTGGCAGCGCACTCAAGCAGTTAGTTCTCTTTTTTCAAGATTATTAGACCTGATATTTGAGATCGACGTCACAATATTAATATGGATAGGGATAGGGGTTTTATTTATTTTAGGCTTGATTAATGGAGGAGGCAGTGGCAGTGGTGGTAGCGGTTGGAATTCTGGTGGTTACGGTGGCGGTGGTTACGGTGGCGGTGACGGCGGTGGGGGTGACGGCGGTGGCGGTGGCGGTGACGGCGGTGGCTGCGGTGGCGGTGACGGCGGTGGTGGTGGCGATGGTGGATAGTATCAGTTTAACAATTAGGACTACTACCCGTTAACCTAAACTGAAAAGTTACCCCGACAATTTGGCTACAAAACCAGACCTGAGATTTTCACTTCTCGAAGCCATTTTAATATAAGTAGGTAGACGCGAATAAACCTCACTACATAACGAAATGTTGATGCACCTCATACCCTTGAGATTGCTTCCTTCCACTTCGTTACAGTCGTAATGACGTATTACGAATGTAGGGGCGAATGGCCATTCGCCCCTACTTATGACTTCTGTACCTCGCCAATCTGACGGCTCCCCTATCTGACTTCAGCTAAAACACCATTCAGGAAAATATCAGCTAATCCCTCCGCCATTTCTTGCATTGCTTGGGGAGAAGCATCAGGATCTAATAAAGTTTTTTGACTAAAACCAGCGATCGCAAACATTCCTAAAAACACCCGCGCCACAATTTTAGGATTCATCTGACGATATACACCCCGCTCCATTGCTGTTGTAAAAAAAGCCTCCGCCACATCAGTCATTTTATCAATAACTTCCGATTGAATCTTATCCCTCAATTCTGGATGAAACTGCGCTTCCAAGAAACAGACTTTCATCATATCTGCATTACGACTAATATTTAACATCCGGCGACGCATGACTTGTGCTACAGCTTTATAGCTAGACATCTCACTTAATTCTGTCAATAAATCTGTAAGAATTTCCACCCATCCTGCCGTAGCCAACTCTATCAAAATTGCCTTTTTATTACTAAAATGATGAAATAATGTACTCTCTGCTACTCCCACTTCCTTTGCTAGATCGCGAATTGTCGTACCATCATATCCATGTCTAGCAAATAACTTTTGAGCTGTTTGTAAGATTCTAGTTCGTGTCTGTGTCTCTGGAGTTTGTAACTGAGTCGAAACTTTCATAATAGTTAATGCTGAAACTTATCCCTTACTTTAACATTTTCAAGGATCTAGAGTGTTTGTTTTGCTTCTAAATCTGCGATCGCTATACTGTGTCGATAAGTGAGTATCTAAACTAATCTATTGAATATTGCTGATAACGAGCAACACTCATTAAAAGTATCTGTGACTATTAGACATCTCCAATAATAAAAAATTAAATCAATTATGATAGATAAATCATCAATTATTCTCCCCTACTCCCTCTTTTCTGGAGATGTCTATTCAAATGGTGGTTACTTTGCTGTAAAGCAAACTTCTATTTTATTAGCTGGGCGAGCAACAGGAAATTTATTAATTGTTAAATCTTGATTCTCTTGAAATTTCCAACTACTATTATTCAATAGGACAGATATAAAAATTTTGATAACCAAATAAGAAAATTCTTTGCCTATACACTCCCTGGTACCGCCTCCAAATGGGATATAACAAAAAGGTTTCTTTTTATCTTCAGCATTCGCAGCATTAAACCTTTCTGGATTAAACTTTTCTGGTTGCTCATATATTTCTGGGTCTTGAAGAACTGAATTAACTTGATAACTTATATACCACCCTTTAGGAATTCGGAATCCTTGGAAAGAGAAATCTTGAATAACTTGTCGAAATCCACAACTAACAGGAGGCGCTAGGCGTAATACTTCTTTGATTACTTGTTCTAGATAAACCATTTTCTTTAATTTATCTAAAGATAATGGTTCTGAACTATCCAATTTTTCTTGTTCTATTTCCAGTAATTTTAAAACATCTAAATGTTCTGATATTAAAATTAAAAAAGAAGTTAATGCTGAACTTAATTCCTTTATTCCTAATGATAAAAGATTAACCATTTGTTCTGCTATTTCTCTTACAGTTAGTTTGTTATTTGTTTGTCCTTGAACTGTAAGTAATATGCCTAATATATCTGAACCAAAATCACTTTCTTTCTGTCTTTTGACAATGATTTGTTCAAATTGATTAAATAATTTATCCTTACTTTTTAAAGCACGACCTAATTTAGTCCAAGGAAAAGATAAAGGAATTGTATTTAATCCTGACCTCATATCTTTTAAATAATTACTGATTTCACTTTCTGAAGCAGAATCTATACCTAGCAATAATTTCAAAACAATATCTAAAGTATAATTATTTATTTCAAAATATAAATCTACATAATTAGATTTCATCCATTTTGAAATATAGCTTTGACTCAAATTATGAATAGTATTAATATAGTTATTTAAAACTTTGTTTTTGAGAGTTTTAGCTAATAATTTTTGTATCTCTCTATGTTCTTTACCTACTAATACAGTAATGTCATGTTGACCGTATATTATTTGATAATTTCTAAAAACTTCAGTGGATGTGAAGTATTGATTTTTATTAGCAGATGTGAAATATTTTTCATTAGTTAAAACAAATTTAACAGCTTCATATCCTTGAAATAAAATAAATTTTTTACCAAGAAGCCGGATTTTATAAATAGGACCATATTTTTGGTGAATTTCTTCTATAATGTTCTGATGATTTTTTTGAATTTTTGGGTTTTGTCCAAAAAAAGGTAATCCTAAATTACCAGGTGGCAAAGGCAAAGAAGAAATTGGATTCATATTCATAAATATTGAACTTATTTCAATGGATTTGTCACACTTTCAAATAAAGATTAGAGTTATTTTATCCCTATTATGTACAAAAGAAAATTTTTCTACAGTCTCTAGTTTTCAAGACGTTACAGCCAGAGAAATTTTACTCATAGCATTCAGGCCAACATCAATTTCCCAATACTCCAGAATATAATTCTAGATAAATTGAATTGATTTAATTACGGATGTGTGGCCCTAAATTAGAAAAGTCTACCCCAAAACCAACAGAAAAAACCTAAATAACAATTGGATATGCTGAAAAACTTATTATCTCAAGTTATATTATTTCCTTACTGGTCTCAAAAATTAATCAGCTCCCTTCTGGACAAGGCCAACTTTAATAGCCCATTCCTTAATGGATCGGTTCGCGAATCACTCAAATTTTGTCTTTGCCTAATTGTCCTATGTTTCTTCTGTTTTAGCCTTGCACCAAGTATGGCCCTAGCGAGAGAATATCCCTCTTCAGGAGAAGTATCAATTAAACCCTATTTAGACCGAGTAATTAAAAAAATAACAGAATTTCGCCTAGATAATGGCATGAAATTCATCGTTCTAGAACGACATAATGCCCCCGTTATATCCTTTGCTATTTATGCAGATGTAGGCGGAGCAAATGAACCAGATGGCAAAACAGGTGTAGCTCACTACCTCGAACATTTAGCCTTTAAAGGCACAAAAAAAATCGGCACAAAAGACTATAAAGCAGAAAAACCAACTTTAGACAAATTAGACCGGATATTTGCAGAAATTCAGCAAGCTAGCACGGATGGTAAAACCCAACAAGTTGCTCAACTCAAAGCAGACTTTCAGAAAGCTCAAAAGTTGGCATCTGAATATGTCAATCAAAATGAATTCTCGAAAATTGTCCAACAAGCAGGAGGAGTAGGACTGAATGCTGCTACCTCCGCAGACTACACCCAATACTATTACAGCTTACCTGCTAATAAACTAGAATTATGGATGTCTTTAGAGTCAGAAAGATTTCTAGATCCAGTATTTAGAGAATTTTACAAAGAAAAACAAGTTATTCTGGAAGAGAGGCGATCGCGTACTGAAAATTCACCTGTTGCTCAATTATTAGAACAATTCCTCAAGAAAGCTTTCCAAGTACATCCTTATCGTCGCCCTGTAATTGGTTCTTCAGAGGATATACAAAATTTAACCAGAGAAAATGTTCGCGATTTTTTTGATACTCACTACGTTCCTAGTAATTTAACTGTAGGGATAGTTGGAGATGTCAATCCCAAAGAAGTCAAAAAATTAGCAGAAATATATTTCGGTCGTTATAAAGTTAGACAAAGACCGCCAAAACTAAATGTTGTGGAACCTACCCAAACCGAAACCAAGGAAGTAACGATGGAGTTGCCATCCCAACCTTGGTATATAGAAGGTTATCATCGACCAGCAATAAATCATCCCGACAGTGTAGTTTATGATATGATTGCTAGTATTATGAGTGATGGTCGTACTTCTCGCCTCTATCAGTCATTAGTTGAGAAACAAAAAATTGCACTTGTCGCTAGAGGGTTTAGTGGTTATCCAGGAGATAAATACCCCAACCTGATGCTATTCTATGCCATGACTGCTCCCAATAGCAATATAGATGAAGTAGGAGCAGCTTTGCAAATAGAAATTGAAAATTTGAAAACAGAACCAGTTTCTGAGGAAGAATTAGAACGGGTAAAGACTCAAGCGCGAGCAGGTCTGTTGCGGTCTCTTGACTCTAACATGGGTATGGCTACTGCTCTTTTGAACTACGAAGTTAAAACAGGTTCGTGGCAAAATCTATTTAAAGAGTTGGATGCCATTAATTCTGTAACGACAGAAGATATTCAACGTGTAGCTCAAGAAACTTTCGTGGCAGAAAACCGGACTATTGGCAGATTACTTCCTCAGTAATAATTAATTATTAATTATTAATTATTGTAATAATTGGGAATGAGGTACTAAAAGTCAAAAGTCAAAAGTGTAATAAGTGTAGGTTGGGTTGACGTAGGAAACCCAACAACAATAGGACTTATATCATGTGCCCCCTACGGGGAAGCTACGAATTGCGGATAATCACTTATAATAAAGTTATTGTTTGTAGTAGGGCTTTAGCCCTATCTACAATTCGGGCTTCAGCCCTACTACGAACTTTAATTATAATAACTATTTAACCGAACATAATATTACGCAAAATAATGTAATTCTGTCATCGCGAGTGGTAGCTTTTGCGTTTCATCAGCGTAGCAAAGCAGTCCATCAGGATAGCAATCTCAAACGCCCAAAACTTATTCCTAATGTGTAAGTCCTGAACAATAAAGCTTTGTTGGGTTTCGGTTCCTCAACCAAACCTACAAAATCTAATTTTATCTGTAATCTAACAAAAACAAACTATGCTCTCTAACCAAAAGAAAATTACTAGATCAAAACTTTTCTTAACAGCATTTTTAGTAATAGTAATGCTGTTATCTATTCTAGGGCGATCGCCAGCTACAGCTCTAACACCAGCAAAACATTACACGGAACTAGAATTTCCACCATTACCAGAATTAGAAATACCAGATTACACTCGCTTTAAACTTAATAATGGCATAGTTGTGTATCTGATGGAAGACCACGAACTTCCACTAATTGGTGGACGTGCTATATTTCGTACAGGTTCGAGATTTGAACCAGAAAATAAAGTAGGGTTAGCAGACTTAACCGGAACTGTTATGCGTACAGGAGGCACAATTGAACACTCCCCGGAACAAATAAACCAACTACTAGAACAAAAAGCAGCAGCAGTAGAAACAGGTATTGGCGGTACTGCTGGTAGTGCTAGATTTAGTTGCCTCACTGAAGACTTAACCAAAGTATTCGGATTATTTGCTGAAGTAATTCGCGAACCTGCATTTACTGAAGAAAAACTAGAGCTTGCCAAACAACAATGGCAAGGTAGTATTGCTCGTCGGAATGACGACCCTGAATCTATTGCTGGTCGTGAGTTCCAAAAATTGATTTATGGTACAGAAAGTCCTTATGCTCGAACTGTTGAATATGAAACTCTCGATAATATTTCCCAAGAAGATTTAATTGATTTCTATGCCAAATATTTTCATCCTGAGAATATGATTTTGGGAATAGTGGGAGATTTTAAGACCAAACAGATGCGATCGCTCATTAAAGAGCAATTAGGTGACTGGCAACCAAGCAGTAAAGCAGTGAAACCTCCTCTACCAAAAGTTACTCAAGCTGAAGTCGGTGACATATTTTTTGTGGAACAACCTCAGGTAAATCAAAGTTATATACAAATGGGTCATTTAGGCGGAAAATTAGATAATCCTGATTATACAGCTTTGAGCGTAATGAATAGCGTCCTCAATGGTTTAGGAGGGCGTTTGTTTAATAATATTAGATCGCGCCAAGGTTTAGCATATTCTGTTTCTGCTTATTGGAGTCCTAATTATGATTATCCAGGAGTATTCGTCGCTGGTGGTCAAACTCGTTCGGATGCAACTGTGCCATTTATCGAGTCTGTTAAGGAAGAAATTGAACGTATCCGCACCCAACCTATTACAAGAGAGGAACTTCAGCACGCTAAAGATTCTACCCTCAATTCCTTTATTTTCAACTTTCAAGATCCAGCTCAAACTTTATCCCGTTTGATGCGATATGAATATTATGATTATCCTAAAGATTTCATTTTCCGTTATCGCCAGGAATTGGAAAAAATTACAGTTGCAGATGTACAAAGAGTAGCTCAAAAATATTTGCAACCAGAGAAAATGGTAACTTTAATTGTGGGTAATGAAGAAGCAATTCAACCGCCTCTGAGTAGTTTGGGAAATGGGATTGAAATTACTTCTATAGATATTACGATTCCAGAACCAAGTTAAATTTATAGCTTTCAGCATTCAGCTATTAGCTATCAGCTCAAGCAAAATTTGTAGTGGACTGTTTCAGCTAAAATAGTGCGTTAGAATTGTCATTGCGAACGATAGTGAAGCAATCTCTAGTAGATTTCCTATTGCACCATTTTAGCTGTGTCGGTCCAGTAGGGTGCGTTAGACGGTTAAAATTTAGACTTTGAAAGGCATTTAACAATCCGTCGTAACGCACCATCTTAATACCAATCATCAAAAGTATTGCTATACTTATAAGCTGACAAAAATCACTTTTCTTCATCACCGAAGTTACCAAATATAAACAAGTATTTGCTCGAACAAATAATATTTAGGAATAGAAAATCCAAAAGCACATAATATTGATATAAATCAATGAAAAACACAAATATTTACACTGAGTCGGAAAAAATACTAATTACCAAAATCCGGAGTTTACCTCCAGATAAAGTTTCCGAAATAATAGATTTTGTAGATTTTTTGTCTCAGCGACAACAACAGCAAAGTTTGACTAATTCTATTACTCAACTCTCTGAAGCAGCTTTTGATAAAATTTGGGATAATCCCGAAGATGATGATTATGACTATTTATAAATTTGGTGATGTTATTCTAGTGCCATTTCCATTTACTAACCAAACTACTAGCAAAAAACGACCTGCTGTTGTAGTAAGTTCGGATATTTATAATAGTCAATATGCCGATCTAATTATTATGGCTATTACCAGTCAAAGTAAAGTAATATCCGGAGTTGGAGAAGTTATAGTTACAGAGTGGAGTAATGCTGGTTTAGTCAAACCTTCTATAATTAAACCTGTTATTGCCACGATTGAAAAAGTGTTGGTTATTAGGAAACTAGGAAAACTTGAAGATGGCGATCGCCAAGCTTTGAAAAATGCTTTATCGGAAATATTAGATGAGTGATGGCAGTATAAATTTTTTGTTGTTTAATTTGCATAGTGGATAATTTACAGCAAATTTCGGTCAAATGAGGCACAAGGTAAATGGTGAAAATATTATAGTGCGGGCATCTTGCCCGCGATGGGTGTACCTCATAACATCGGAAACTGCTGTATATTAAATCTGGCAGCATCGCTTTCTTTGATAAACCTGGTTTCTGCATAATTTATAATAAATAAAGAGGTAAAATATGAGTCATAAATTGCCAAAATTAGAGAAGGGTAAAAATGGCTGCTAAGGATAAATTTCATGCTGTGGTTAGAATTGCTTTGGAAAAGGAGGAATGGCAGATAACCGACGATCCCCTGCTACTGGAAGTAGGCGGAACTAAATTTGAAATTGATTTAGGTGCAGAAAAACTATTAGCAGCAGAACGTGGTGAAGAAAAAATTGCAGTTGAGATTAAAAGTTTTTTGACTGATTCGCCATTAACAGATTACCATGGTGCTTTAGGACAGTTTTTGAATTATCGGTTAGCTTTAGAAATTAGCGATCCAACACGAATTTTATATTTAGCAATACCTGTGGTTGCTTATGAGACTTTTTTTAAGCGGGAATTTGCCCAAATGTCTTTAGAAAGGTATGAAATAAAACTAATTATTTATGACCCAAAACAGGAGGTAATTGTACAATGGATATCTTAGAATCTTATCGCAATATTATTCAGTCTATATTAACAGTTTATGCTGCCATCCCTATAGCAAATGGTGAGATAGATAATTACACGGTTTTTGATACAAAACAAGACCATTATATGGTTATGAATGTAGGATGGGACGGTTATCGGCGTGCTTATGGTTGTGTTTTACATTTAGATATTAAAGGAGGAAAAATTTGGATAGAGCAAAATATGACTGAAATGAGAATTGCTGAAAAACTTGTGGAGCAAGGAGTGCCAAAAGACGATATTATTCTGGGATTTCAAGCTCCTGAAATGCGGGAATATACTGATTATGGAGTTGCTTAATTGAGGAAAAGAAAAGCTAGACACAGATTCGGGGACAAACTTTTTCAGTTATCAGTTATCAGTTATCAGCAAAACTGAGCAGACAAAATTCGATCTCCCCTACTCCCCTGCTCCCTCACTCCCCCGCTCCAGAAGTTGTTGCCGACAACGTTGGAGATTTTCTTGCACCTTAATAGTTGTCGGATGTTCCTGACCTAATGTTTGTTCACACATATCCAACGCTTGTTGGCACAAAGGTTCCGCTTCCGAGTATCTCCCTTGATAACGATATAAATTTGCCAGGTTTTTGAGGCCAGTAACAAGGCTTGGATGATTTGCTGGCAAGGCGATTTTGATGATTTCTATAGCTTGTTGGAACAAAGGTTCCGCTTCCGAGTATCTCCCTTGATAACAATATAAATTTGCCAGGTTGTTGAGGTTAGTAGCAAGGGATGGATGATTGGCAGGCAGGGCAACTTTTTTGATTTCTATAGCTTGTTTGTACAAAGGTTCCGCTTCCGAGTATCTCCCTTGATAACAATATAAATTTGCCAGGTTGTTGAGGTGGGCAGCAAGCTGTGGATGGTTGACAGACAGGGCAATTTTGACAATTTCTATAGCTTGTTGGAACAAAGGTTCCGCTTTTGAGTACCTCCCTTGATAACAATATAAATTTGCCAGGTTGGTGAGGTGGGCAGCAAGCTGTGGATGGTTGACAGACAGGGCAATTTTGACAATTTC
>NZ_JBNHEP010000041.1:15496-35350 GCF_050015995.1 Dapis brunnea BLCC-M229
GCAAGCTGTGGATGGTTGACAGACAGGGCAATTTTGACAATTTCTATAGCTTGTTTGTACAAAGGTTCCGCTTCCGAGTATCTCCCTTGACATTCATATAATCCTGCTAAGTTGTTGAGGTGGGTGGCAATATCTGGATGATTTAGAGGCAGCGAAATTTTGTTGATTTCTGTGACTTGTTTGTACAAAAGTTCCGCTTCCGAGTATCTCCCTTGATAACGATATAAATTTGCCAGGTTGTTCAAGTTTGTGGCAATATCTGGATGATATTCGGATAGAGCAATTTTGTTGATTTCTATAGCTTGTCTGTACAAAGATTCCGCTTCCGAGTATCTCCCTTGATAACCATATAATTCTGCCAGGTTATTGAGGTGGGTAGCAAAGGATGGGTGATTAGGAGGCAGGGCGATTTTGTCGATTTCTATAGCTTGTTTTAACAAAGGTTCCGCTTCCAAGTATTTTCCTTGAGATTCATATAATGCTGCCAGGTTGTTCAAGTGTGTGGCAATATCTGGATGCTCTTCGGGTAGAGCAATTTTGTTGATTTTGATAGCTTGTTGGAACAAAGGTTCCGCTTCTGAGTATCTCCCTTGAGATTTATATAATACAGCCAGATTGTTGAAGTTGGAGGCAATGTCTTGATGGTTAGGAGGTAGAGCAATTTTGTTGATTTTGATAGCTTGTTGGAACAAAGCTTCTGCTTCCGAGTATCTCCCTTGAGATTCATATAACAAAGCCAGGTTATTATAAGCAGTTGCAACATCAGGATTATCTTTAATTAACCGTTTTTCTACTATTTCTCTACATTCCTCTAACCAAAGTTGTGCCTGTGGATAAACTCCTTGACCTTTATAGAACCAACCTAACCTGATAAAAGGAACAATCAAATCATCATCACTCAAATACTCAGTCAAATTTTCCGCCACTTCCGTAATATGAGGAATATCAACCTCAAATTCCTTAACTTGCTCAAGTGTGATTCTATTAGGAATTTTCTTCGCCGCATCCGACACCACTCGACACAAACTACGTTTCCATTCATCCACAGAGTCAAACTTCTGCAACTTACCCACCATAAACTTTCTAATCAGTGGGTGTAACTGATAAATATCTTCATCCTTTCGTTCCAGCAAACTTAAATTCAACAACATATCATCTCGTATCTCCTCCAAATCTTCCCGCTCCACTTCCGACAAACACCCTTCCACCAAACCCCAAGGAATAGGAGCAGCAGCAAACAAACTCAACCTACATCCTACCTCCTTTTCCTCCTCATCCAACTCCTCCCAACTCAACTCAAAAGCAGCCTCTACCCCCCGTTGAGCAGTCATATCCCGAAAAGCATCACCCTTGCGGTCTTTTTTTTGCAGAGCGCGATCCTTTAAATCCAACCTTTCCCGCATTTTCACCAAAGACAAATCCCGCTTCCGCTGCAAATACCGCCCCACCAACTCCAAACCCAAAGGCAAATAACCCAAGTCAGCACAGAGCAACTTTGCCACATCTGCCTCCCGTTGAATACGCTCCTTCCCAACCAAAGAAACCAATAATTCCAGAGCAGCACCCTCATCCAAAACAGGTAACTGTAACTTTTGCCAAGATTCTGCAAACCATTGTTTACGAGTAGTCACCAAAACCTTAAACCGAGGGTCGCTAGGCAGAATATTAGCAATTTGCTCATACTCTGCCACATCATCAAATACGATTAATACATCAGAAGAAATCCCCCTCCCGTCCCCCTTAGAAAGGCTTTCTTTATTCCCCCCTTGATAAGGGGGGTTAGGGGGGATCGGCCATTTACTCCAACAGAAATTAATCTTCTCCTGCATACTCAAATCATCAGGCAGGATCAGATCCAAATGCACCCTAGCAAAACTAAGAAACTGCAATACTACATCCTCATCTCGTGCCCGCAACCAACACACCCCACCAGGATAACTGCCTTGTTGCCAATGAAACCGAGCATATTGGAGAGCAAGTTCAGTTTTGCCAATACCTCCCATCCCAGAAATAGAATATATGGCGACTTTTTCCGTTTTTTGTAACTGTTCGTGCAGAGTAGCTAAGGCTTCCTCACGCCCTACAAATTTTGTTACTCCACTCAAAGGCAAATTTTGTGGAGGTTGGGTACTTTCCTTTGTCGGTGCCCCTCCCGACGGCTGCAGTCAAAAAGTAACACTGACATTTTCATTACCAGTAATGTTAGCTACATTATCCCTAGCATTAACTACATTGCCCCCAGTAATAGGGCTTCCCTGAAACAAAGCATTAATATTCTCAGCAGTTACGGTTCCTTGAGACTTCATTTGTTCCAAGTTCGCCTCAAGATTTTTCACATATTCTGGATGTTCCTCCTTAGCAACGGCAACCACATCAATAATATCTTGGTTAAGTTCCGGGTTTTGATTGGCCACTGCCTCCATTTCCCGTATCGCTGCCTCAAAATCTTCAGGAAAAGGATTTTCTTGTGCAGGTTTCAAAGCATTGAAAGTATCGGCAGGCATCCCTTTTACCCGTTGCCATAACTTACCCGCTTGCTCGAAAGTCTTTTCACTTAAACCTTCCCCTGCCTTTTCGACATATTTAACTAAAAAAGGATAGGCGATCGCTGCTACAGTTAATTCTATAGGTTCCATTCTTTTTACTCCTTATTAGATAATTAAAAATTAAGTCTATTATTTTAGATGGAAAGTCTAATTACTGACTATTCCCTATTCTACCTCTCCGAAAATTAATCTCAAACGTCTGAATTTACTAACCAAAAACTTAGTTCCCGGAAATCTCTATTATGTAGAAGATGTAAGAAATGTTAATTAATATTGATAAAAATCATCCACAAATATTAGAAGGTTTAGATATGTGGTTACACCTTGGCTTAATCTCCGATGATGAAGTTAGGCAACTCTGCCAAAAATATCTAAGTACCCCTCTACCAGAAGTTATCAAAAAAGAAAAATTGGTAACTAACACTAAAACGACTCAAACAGAAATAGATTTACAGCCAACTATACCTAAAACTTCTACTGTAAAATCTCCTAATTTAATCACTCAAATATTACAGTCATTAATGGCAGAATTAAGCCTCCGATGGCTGCTTTTTTTAGGTTTATTTTTAGTAGTCGTTTCTTCTGGCTTACTTGCTGCCAGTCAGTGGGAAAAATTTCCTCCTACCGGACAATATTTAGTGCTTTTAACATATACATTATGCTTTTTTGGCGCGACAGTCTGGACGAGAAAAATAGGAAACTTACGGTTAACTTCCGATACTTTACGACTCGTGACATTACTGTTAGTACCTGTGAATTTTTGGGCAATAGATGGCTTGGGTTTATGGGGTAATATTGGGGGATGGTTAATAATAGCGATCGCTTCTTTTTTACTCACCAGTATCATCCTTTATTTTGATAAAAAAATCAGTAATCTTATCTCTAAAAAATGGATTTCGATTGCTGCACTGAACTTGTTAGGATTGAGTTATTTACAGTATGGATGGAGATTTTCAGGATTTCCGATTTTGGCAATCTATTTAGGTGTAATTGGTACAGCGATCGCCACTATTTATCATAACCAAACTCAAGGAATTACAGAAACAACGGAAGTTGAAAATCAAAGTAATACTGGAGACCCACTCACAGGAATTGCTATTGTAATTTATGCTTTGGGAATTTTATTAGCTAGAGGGATTTTTGTTGCCAATGTAGATATTACAAAATTAGGATTAGCTCTGGGAATAAGTGGGTGGATATTATTGAAAAATAATATTTCTGCTCGGATTCAACGAAAATTATTTGTACAAAATCGGATTGGAATTAGTTTATTATTTCTTGCTTGGTTAGTTTCAGTATTTTCTCAACCTTGGCAAGCATTAATCGTTAGTATTATCGGCTTATTATTGTTAGCTGAAAACCTGCAAAAATCTTGGCAAACAATTAACATATCTGTAGGTTTTCTAATTGGTTTACAAGCTACTTGGTTAGGATGGCAATTAATTCCAATTACAACTAGAAAAACTTTAGTCGCCACAGCAACTCAAATTTTTAATGCCCAAAATTCACCAGAATCATTACTCAGTTTAGCTTGGTTTCCCTACTTAATATTTATGGTCTGGGTGACAGATTGGATTTATCGCCGTCAACAAATTAACTTAGGTAAGTTTAGTCAAAAAATCTGCTTAGGGTTTGGAGTATTTTTAAATATATTATCCTGGCAAAATCCTCTAGTTATATTTCTCAATTTATTAGCTTCAACTATTACCCTTGCTATTTTTACCTCTCGGCGTCAACCCACCAGAGTTCATCTTGTTTATCTAACTCATATCACTGGTTTATTATCAATATTTTCTGGGATTAATTATTTATTACCAGATTTAAGTTTAGCAGTATGGGTAATAATTTTATTAGTAATGATGGTGAGTGAATGGGGAATATTTATTTTGCAGACTAAGATAACAGCAGAAACAAGAATAATTACACCTACATCTTCTATCTCGTTGTTAAGTTGTTTCTGTTTAAGTGCTTGGCATCTGGGTTTAGTTTTAGCAGGTATCAGTTATATTTTGCTGTTGGGTAACTTAGGAAATTTTCAACCTAATATTTGCACAGCTATTAATTGCCAGTTATCACCAGAATTGCGAATTATTTGGTTTATTACTCCTTTAGCTTTAACAACTATTTCCAGCAAAATAATATCTTTCAGAAAAATAGCAGGTGAATTAAGTATCAGTGCTGTAATTCTGCTCCAAACTTTAACTTTATGGCAGCCAGAAACTCGATTGCTTGGTTTAGGTTTAGGCATAGTTTTAATGTTCGTTAATACCAAATACTTACTAACTCAAACATCGGCAAATATTACGGTAGGATTTGTCTTAACTTTTATAAGTGTTTGTCTGTGGGAAGGTGTGTTAGGTTTGCCTCCTGTTTCCGGGGTAGAGTGGTTATTAATTCTTGGTTTATATTTAGTAAGTTTGTGGTTATTTTACTCTCGAATAGTTCAGTTATCAGGGAAATTATTTAACCTTTACGCTAAAGCATTAGATGGTTGGGCGATAACTTTGTGCAGCTTAGAATTGATTGTATTAACAATCCACTCTTTAGGGATTTATTCAGAAATTTTTAATCCCTCAATCATCGTAATTATTTCTGCTAGTCTGACATTATTTGCCATTGGTTATCAAGGATGTATTAAACAAACAAAAGAAAACTCATCCATTACATTTAGTCTCAATAATTTTCTTCAGTCTAACGTTAAAGTTTATAGTTTTACTTGGGGTTTAGAATTATTCACAGTAGAAACTTTAAGCTTAGTCAATAAATCTGTAATTAGTTTAGCGATAGCCAACATTGCATTAGGATTATTTGTGCAAATTTTAGGAGACTGGTTACAACGAAAATTAGATATTAATAATTTGCCTAAATGTTGGCAAACAATACCATTACTCTATGGTATTTTAGGTGTTTTATTGCGTGTAGGTATTTTTGATAGCTGGACGGGTTTAACTTCCTTAGCCTTGTCATTTATATTAATTGGTGTAGGTAGAAGACAAACCAAATTAAAACCAATATTATATTTAGGTATTTTTGGAATATCTATTTCCGCTGCCGAACTACTTTTCTATCAAATTTATTCCCTACCATTAGGAGAAAAATTAGTTGCTTATGCTAGCCTGGGTACAGCGATCGCTTATGGCTATCGGTTATTATCCCCCTGGTTATCAGATTACTTAAAACTCACAACAACAGAAATTAAAAATATTGCCAATATACATTGGGCAGTGAGTAGCTGTCTTTTACTTTTATTAGCAGGATATAATCTGAAATCTAATCCAATATTAGGATTAACTACAGCCATACTTCTGACTCGCTATGCAATTATGCAAGGCAAAAATAACTCCAATTTGCAACAAGCAGAAACCTGGATTTATCTAGGTGTTTTAGAAGGATATGCTGTTGCTATCTATATAATTAATTTACTCTCCGTCGCAGAATTTTTACTATCTTGGTTAGGTGCAATAACAGCAATAATTTCCTACTTTATCTATATATTACCCTGGGAAAATTGGGGATGGCCTCTAAAACCTTGGCGACGAGTTTCTCTGATAATTCCCATAATAACTGTTGTTCTTACTAATTTAAGATTAGACCTGGCTCCACCTTGGTATTGGTATGCTTCAATTTTAATAACTGCTGGATTTTATATTGCTATTGCCAAGGTAAATCAGCAAATTCGATTAACTTATATTAGTGTAGGTTTAATTAACTATGTTTTTGTGATTTGGCTAAATAATTTAGGAGCATCAATTCAGACATTAGTTTACGTTACTCCCATCGGATTATCATTACTTTATGTAGCTAAAATCGATCCGATCCTTAAATTACCTCAAAACAGAAATATTCGTCATAACTTACGAATGTTTGGCAGTGGCATTATTTGTTTTGTCGCTTTATTAGAAAATCAATGGACTGGTTTACTTCCAGGAATAATTAGTATTATTGCAATTTTTGCCGGATTAGGATTACAAACTAGAGCATTTCTGTATGTAGGAACAGTAACATTTATCGTCAACATTTTTAATCAATTAATTGTGCTGAATTCTATTTATTCATTTTTCAAATGGATAATAGGTTTAATAGTAGGAGTTGCTTTTATTTGGATAGCCGCTAGCTTTGAAACTCGACGAGAACAAATTAATAATTTATTGCAAAATTGGATAGAAGAATTAGAAGAGTGGGAGTAATATTATGTTCGGTTAAATAGTTATATATAATTAAAGTTTGTAGTAGGGATTCAGCCCTATCTACAGTTCGGGCTGAAGCCCTACTACAAACAAAAACTTTATTATAAGTGATTATCCAAACATGATATAATATCAAATCCGCTTGGCAATGGAAGTGTTATAATAAACCGGGTTTATGGCGGATAGATATTAGTATAGTGAGCATTTAATATAAACCCGGTTTCTCTGCTTTTTTACACCGATACTACCGGATTTGAATATCATGTCCGGTTGAATACTTACACTTTGGAGGATTGTTAATTATTAATTATTGAACTACACTATTTGTAAGACTAACTTGCTCTTGAATAAACATAAGCAGTCTTTGTTTCTCCATCAGGGTCAACCCACGCTGCTAACTTTTCATTTAATCTACTAAAGACATCGTAAACTTTTTGGGATGCCTCTCCATCATATTCCTCCTTTTCATTTTCATACTTGAAACTAAATTCAACTACCACTGGATTATCCTTTTCACCTCCCAGATCATACCAAGCAATTAATGCACACTCAGCTTCCACTTTAGGACTATTCCTAATTTGAAAATCTGCACCTGCAATAACTATTTCTCTAGCAGTGAAATCACCCACAACCTCAATCGGAACATTCTCTTGATAAGACTTTAATCGCTTCTTAAAATCTGGATATAATTCGCCAGGATCGTTCAACTTATTTAGATTTTTGCTATCTGATATTGGTTGTTTTGTAGAGAAACTGTAAAGTCTTATAAAAGGAAGTTTAATGTCTTCCTCAAATTTTGTTTTTCCATTCTCAACATCCGCTGCTGTCATATCTCTATCCTGAGAGATATAGCGATCTGGATGACGATATTTGAGTGTAACTTCCCGTTTTCCTGTATTAATATCGACTCGCTCTCGGAAAACATAGTTACTTTTCCGAATACAGCGATCTACGGTATCATAGAATCTGATTTTTCTTTCTTTCTTTACCTCATTAAGACTGCCATCAGTGTCAATAACAATATCTTGAATTAAACCTTTGAAATCTTTCCAAAATTCTCCAGCTTTTTGAAGAAGATCGTTTTGCTCACCAATAAAGCGCTCTTTCTGAAGCATAATCTTGTATTCGCGAGAGATTACATTCTGTTTCATTGTTTTCTCCATACCGATTGATGAAACTATCGAACCATAAAACTTGTAAAATAAACGCCTAACTTATAATTTAGCCAAAGGTGCAGTACAATACTTATATTATATATTGTTAGAAATAAGTACCGCAAACCACGAATAAATGTTAACCCCTTCTTATTCTCCTTCAGAATCTCCTTTTCTTAATCAAGTTCCGCGTATCATTCGACTCAAACAAATGAGCCGTCGTATTGAAAAAAGCTATCTTTAATTAGACCTAAAACCTAAAACTTTCTTCAAAGCTCGACTGTTGGACATCCCACAATTTATATTGAAAGATAATCTGAAAATGACCAAATCTAAAATCCAAAATCGTAATGCCTCACTCAACTATCCAAGTTCAACCACCTTTAGAATTCATCCCACCCAACTTCAAACCTCTGGTACGCACAGGTACTAAACTAATGTTACCTTGGTGGCTGAAGTTCCAGATATCCATCGCTGATATACAAGCAGATAACCTAGAAACCCTAGCCCAACTATATCAAAGCTTCCACCAAGGCAAAAATCGTTTCCTCATGGCATTCCGTCATCCTAGTGCCGATGACCCTTACTGCATGGGATATATGATTTGGTATCTATTGCCCAAACTAGCCAAACAACAAGGAATAAACCTCCCATCTCTTCTCCACTATCATTTTATTTTTGACCGAGGTATTCCTTTATGGGCAGGTGATTATATAGGTAAGTGGTATTCATATTTGGGAGGAAGTTCAATTCACCGTGGAAGACTAGACCGTCAGGGACTAAAATCAGCTCGTGAATTATTTGCCCATGGTAGTTTACCAATGATGGCCGCTCCAGAAGGAGCCACTAATGGTCATAATGAAAAAGTTAGTTTATTAGAACCTGGTATTGCCCAAATGGGATTTTGGTGTGTTGAGGATATATCTAAGGCAGGTCGTTCTGAAGAAGTATTTATTGTGCCAGTGGGTATTCAATACAAATATTTGGATGAACCTTGGGAAAATGTGGAGAAACTTTTAACTAAACTAGAAAAAGATAGTGGTTTATTTCCAGGTACTGAAAATCTTTCTGACCAAGAAAAATTAGCACCTTCTAAACTTTATCAAAGACTTTTGAGATTAGGGGGTTATTTAATAGAAAAAATGGAAGATTTTTATCGACAATTCTATCACCGAGAGTTGCCTGAATTAACTGAAGAAATTTCTTCCCAAGAATCTCTAACAGATGACAAAATTAATGAAAATGTCAACACTCGCCTAAATACTCTTCTCAATGCTGCTCTAGAAGTTGCAGAAGAATATTTTCATATTCATCCCAAGGGTAATTTGATAGATCGTTGTCGTCGCCTCGAACAAGCAGGATGGGATTGTATTTATAGAGAAGATATTGAAAATTTGGCGACTCTTTCTCCTGTAGATAGAGGTTTGGCAAATAGACTTGCGGAAGAAGCTAATCTGAGGATGTGGCACATGAGATTAGTAGAAAGTTTTGTGGCAGTTAGTGGTAAATATGTTAAGGAAAAGCCTACAGTAGAAAGATTTGCTGATACAACTTTGTTAATATGGGATATGATTAATCGGATTAAGGGTGGTAATGCCTTAAAACGTCCCAGATTAGGAAAACAAAGAGTGCAAATGACAGTGGGAGAACCGATTTCTGTTTCTCAACGGTGGGAAGCTTACCAAACTAAACGTCGTACAGCAATATCAGACCTAACTCAAGATTTGCAAAATTCCCTTGAGGGAATGATTCAATAAACATTGACATACTCTCAACTTTGTGCTTAGGCGACAACAGGGGATTATTCAACTTGATATATGAGTCGTAGTTTATACAACAGAGATGATGTCATGCCCGTGCTTTTTTATTATACCACAAAAATCAGATATATAGTTTCTAACTTTAAATGTCAAATAATTGCCCGAAACTATTGTCCGATCAAAGTTTTGAGTGGATGAAATCTAACTTCTAACTTCTGACTTCTGACTTCTGACTTCAGTGAAACGGTATGAAGTACGCTTTTTTGTTTTCTTTTCTGTTCCCAGTTCCCAGTTAAGTGTTCCCTAAACCTAAAATTTTGTACTACATCACCAGTATGAGAATTGCTGTATAGTCACTGATACAACTTGACAAAAACTAAATTTTTTTCCATGAGTAATAAATCTATGACTACATCTGCTGATTTGCTTAAAAACAAGCTAATGACTCTTGTTACCCAAGAAATGTTAACTCCGTTAACTTCTGTTATGGGAATGGCAAGTGTTCTGAATCAGGAAATCTACGGATCTCTGACAGACAAACAAAGAGAATATGTAGAAGTCATCAATGAGAGAAGTCGATATTTACGATCGCTCGTTGAAGAAATTATTGCCCTAGCAAAACTAGACGAATCTGGCCAAAATCTAGAAACAACTCCTGTTGACGTGAAAAATCTCTGTCAGCAAATAGTTAGAGACTTAGAACCAGAAACAGTTTATCGTCAGGTTGAATTCCATGTATTAGGTGGAGGTGGCGATCGGAAGATTGGTTTGTTTGATAAAGAAATGTTAGAACAGACACTATACAACTTAATTTATAGCGTAATTCAATCTGCTGGTTCAGGGAGTGAAGTAAAACTTCATTTGTCTGAAAAACAAGAAGAACTTAATGTTGCAGTGTGGGTTTCTCATCCCCTTCTTGGAGATAATCTTCCTCATACTCAACTCTACTCCCAAAAGTTATCTGCAATTGAACAAAATAGTAACTCAAGCTTAACGCTAAATAGATTACAGCTAACATTTCCCGAACTCAAAGAAATAATTTTTGAGGAAATGCCAAAACAAGGAGAAAATGTTACTGCCAACCCCACCCGCGATCTATTAGCACTGCTATTCTGTTGTCAGTTAGCAGAACAACAGGGTGGGTCTTTGTGGATTCAAGGTTCTGCTGAATCAGGGTATCGATATATATTAGTTCTACCACTCTCTAAGTAAAGAGGGAGTAGGGAGTAGGGGGAAATAATTGATTTTATTTTTGATTATTGGAGATACCTATTATACGAAAGCTACTTGAAACTCTGTATTATTAAAGTGGTGGTGCATTGTAATTATTTTTGTTACGAGACACGCATTTTGGGAGAATCTTGCTCCCGTACTCGCGGGAAGGATACCCGCACTAAGCATTGCTTGTTCCTATCTACTATTATTGTTCTTCCTGTTGATATCAAAATGAACTCAGTTTGGCAAAAGTTAACACTAACTAATCTCTCACTCTCTGACTATAAATGGCTAAATGCTAGCTACCTCTATGGTTTACTTAATGGTTCTCTCCATAACTGGCGACGGGGTAGTTGGTTAATGCAATGGGGGGAACCCCTTGGTTTTGTATTGCTGGCAATTGTATTTAGTCTAGCTCCTTTTGTAAATACTGCTCTCATTGGTTTCTTATTACTTGCTAGCGCTGGTTTTTGGGTATTGCTGACTGTTTCAGATAACACTCAGGAACATTTAACTCCTATTCATCTACTAATATTGCTTTACTGGGGTATTGCTACATTGGCAATGGTTTTCTCCCCAGCAAAGACTGCTGCTTTTAGTGGGTGGGTGAAATTGACTCTTTATCTATTGTTGTTTGCTTTAGGGTCTTTAGTATTACGATCGCCTAAACTCCGATCTTGGTTAATCAGTGTTTATTTATTGGTTTCCCTAATTGTTAGTTTCTATGGTATTCGCCAATGGATAGACCAAGTTGAACCTCTGGCTACTTGGAATGACCCTACCTCTGCTCAAGCTAATGTGACTCGTGTCTATAGTTACTTGGGAAATCCTAATTTATTGGGTGGATATTTGTTGCCTGCAATTGCTTTGAGTTTTGTGGCAATTTTTGCTTGGCGTAGTTGGGCGCAAAAATCTCTAGCAGTCACAATATTGGTAGTCAACTGTGCTTGTTTGCGTTACACAGGTAGCAGAGGTAGTTGGATTGGGTTTTTGGCTTTGATGTTTGCCATGTTGATTTTAATGTGGTATTGGTGGAGTATCTATATGCCTAGATTTTGGCAAACTTGGTCCCTGCCAATAGCTGTGGGAAGTTTGGCGGGGTTGTTAATTTTGGCAGTGGTGTTATTAGAGCCGTTGCGCGATCGCGTTCTTAGTATTTTTGCAGGTCGTCAAGATAGCAGTAATAATTTTCGGATCAATGTTTGGATGTCTGTGTTTGATATGATTCGCGATCGCCCAATTTTAGGTATTGGACCGGGGAATGATGTGTTCAATAAAATCTATCCTCTCTATCAGCGACCGCGTTACAGTGCCTTGAGTGCTTATTCTGTGCCTTTAGAAATAATTGTGGAAACTGGTTTTATTGGTTTTACTGCTTTTTTGTGGTTGCTCTTAGTGACTTTTAATCAAGGTTTGCTGCATTTGAAACGTTTGCGAGACACTAATAATGCTCAAGGGTATTGGTTAATTGGGGCAATGGCAGCAATGGTAGGATTAATGGGTCATGGTTTGGTGGATACGGTTTGGTATCGTCCCCAAATTAATACCCTTTGGTGGTTGATGATAGCTATTATTGCGAGTTATTATGGCAAGGAACAGGGAATAGAGAACAGCAATTGGACTTCCTATCAAAAATAATAGACTTACAGCAGATTCCAAGTATGTGATGTATAAATATTAACGTTCAAACCTCTATAGTGCGGGCATATTGCCCGTTAATAGTGTACCTAACTGATATATAATCCGGCTGAAAAGTCGTCATTGTGACGAGAGGAAGTAATCTTGTGTCATCCCTGATATTGCTTCCTTCCACGAGTTCCAGTCGCTGCAGACCTAAAATAAATAATCATCGGGATTTGATATTAAGGGGGAGATTTGATTTATTCATTTGAGTAGCGATAGTGCTACGCACCGCTACGCGATAGTGCCACGCACCGCTGCGCGATCGCGCAGTGTTTGACGAACTGCCATTAAAATTAGTCCTAATTTATTTTTACCTGTACCATCTATGCCACAACCCCAATAATAATCACTGGGAGAATTCTCAACAATTAACTCATCATCTGTTGACAGTAGAATTTCGCGAATATTGCCATGAGTTTCAAATTTTTTTAATACACCTCGTTCCATAATTTCATCTTTGATTTTTTCCCAATCTGTTCGCAGTGGATATTTCCTACTGCGCCCCATTTGTGCTGCTTCCCTTGGGGTTTTTACCTCCCGAATTTTGTTAAACCACAGAGGGTCTGTAGTAGCAAATTTATGAGCTTGAAAATAATGTTCATTTGTTACCCACCAATATCTTTCAAGTTCAAAACCATGTCGGGAAAAATTAGAAAAGCAACCATAAGGCTGTGAACGACTACCATAAAAATAAATAGGCATATATCCAAAAAAATTTGCTGATAAATTGTTTGTAATACACTTATGAGTAGACCACAGTAGGGGCGATTTCCTAGGGAATGTTCAGCAAACGCTTGCCCCTAGAGGGTTTTGGTTATGACAATGTGGTTATCAATCTGAAAATTGCTGTACTGTAAAGTGCAAATTGCCTAGCGTGCAAGTTATGAGAGCATTTTATGCGCTTTCTCAGTTACTAGGGGGACTCCGCCGATGAGTTATTACACACTCTCTCAAGGATGGCTACCTCTAAGCCCACCTATCGGGTTCTTCACACTCCCCGTTCTCACGCGCCCATTGCGTTAACAATGGTACTATTCCTCTCGTACTAAAGTATGTAAGCTCTAAATGTTGGGTCACGCTAGGGTCAATTGCACAGGTTGGTGTTAAATAATTTCAATGAAAGCAACCTCCTTTGATAGTTTTACATTTTGAACATTGACTTGTTCAACGCCTCCACCAAGATTTGAACCTGGAACCTTCACTTTAGAAGAGTGTTGCTCTATCCATTGACCTATGGAGGCATAATACTCCCGGTGATATTTGAACTCATAACCTCTTGCTTGTAAGGCAAATGCTCTACTATTGAGCTACAGGAGTATGAAGGCGAGTGGTGAGACTCGAACTCACTAACTGAGTGTGGCGCACTCAAATGCTACCAATTACATCAGACTCACATATTCCAGAGCGGATAATGGGGGTCGAACCCATACCTAGAGTTTGGAAGACTCAAATGCTAACCTTTAAACTACATCCGCAAATTTGGTGGGCTGTGTAGGATTTGAACCTACGCACTTCCGCTTAAGAGGCGGCTGCTCTAACAACTGAGCTAACAACCCTGGTATTAGTGGGTCGCCAGAGACTTGAACTCTGAACCTTCCGCTTAAAAGGCGGCTACTCTAACCATTGAGTTAGCGACCCATATTTCACACAATTGAAAGAGAGGTTTAGGCAGTAGGGGAGTATAATAAAAAACGTTCTATTTCTTACACTCTCTCCCTTCCAAAGCCTCGACGGGATTTGCACCCGCTTCTCCCTGGGTGAAAACCAGAGCGACTTATCTGTTTGCCCACGAGGCTATTAGCGAGGGTGACGGGATTTGCGCCCGCGACCTCCTGTTCGACAGACAGGCGCTCTAAACTAACTGAGCTACACCCTCATTTTTACTACAATATCGGCTTTGTAGTCATTCGTGACTAGCAGCTAATAGTTATTTGTAGTATGGGAATATTTACTTTTCAAGGTTCATAACTTATGAGCGAGATACTTTTGTTTGTTCTCTCTCAACCGCCTTATATTTATATACTACATAAATGCTACATAAATGTCAAGGGTCTAGGAAATTTTTTTTTCAACTTGGATATAACCTTTGCCAAAACTGAATTTCAGAATCTCAACACCAAATATCAATGAATGAAAGTTTTTATTTCTGGCGATGTACTTGCACTCTTCTATCTGGGTTTTGCTTGCTGACCCATAACAGGAATTTTTGCATTTGAGGTTCATGCTTGAGCTTTTCTATCGTATTCAATTCTTGGGCTAAACGCTTATTGTCAAAGAAAGCGTGGATCTGTCGATGACAAGCTGAACATATATCAATGGTCGGACTGGGTTCAGCTTTCTTGCGTTTAGTCTGTTGTCTAGGAATTAAGTGATGAACGCTTAAACGTTTCATCTCCCTGTCACATAGTTCACATTGCATATTTTAAATTCTTCTCTATTGTATTTAACATTCCTCTATTGTCATTTTTCGGAATACTTCTCCCAATTTTTCCGATCGCTTTCCACAATATTGCTAAGAAATCAGAACTATTTGTTCTAGCAACCGAAACATGAAAAATCCTATTTGAGAAATACTTTTATATTTTAAACGAGTCAAAAATTATCGTCCCTACGATCCGAAGATATTAGGTGCACCAATAGTCTTCAAAATCCCACCGTCATGAGCAGTGTCCATAATTGGTTGGAGTTGAATCTCCTTGATAATGCTTTAGTCATACCACAGTCCCCTTCTGTCAATCCATTCAACTAACAATATCTTTTTTTTTAGACAAATAACTAAATTCATCATAAAAATATCTTGGCTATAGGGTTTATTGGAATCTCTATTTCCTCTTCCCAGTGAAGGTATTCCCTAAAACCTAGAACTTTGTACTTCATTCCTGATGATAATTGGTATATCGCCGAGTTATCAAAAACTAATAACCAAATAACTAAATTAGGATATTAACTAGCTCTCATGCTACTATTAAAAAAAGGCCAACACTTAGTCAAGTCAGTCATAAAAAAGCTGAAAACTTACAGCTAATGATAATAAATACCTATATATAAATTACATTTACCATAACTGCCGGATTAGATAATTATGAGACATAAATTACTCAGCTTAATTTTGTTATTTATAGTCTGTTTAATATTAGTTACATGTAGTGGAAATAAACCTGAAAATTATCTGCAAGAACCTCAATCAGAGAAAATATTAACAATTTGGTGGAATCGGGGATACTATCCAGAGCAAGATGAAGGTCTGAAAAAAGTAGTTGCTGAGTGGCAAGAAAAAACAGATAACAAAGTTGAACTTTTGTTTTTCAGTGAAGATGATATTTTACAAGCAGCTATTGATGCTTTGGCGACAGGTAAAGCACCCGATATTCTCTTTTCTGAAAGAGCAGAATATACTTTAATTCCCCAATGGGCGTTGGCAGGAAAATTACTAGATGTTTCAGATGTAATTGAAACTGTAAAAAACTTATACAGTGATACTGCTCTGAAGTCTGCTTATTTGTACAACAATATAGAGTCTAAATATTCTAATTATGCTGTACCAATAATGCAAGAAAGTATCCATATTCACTACTGGCATGATTTAATTCGTGATGCAGGTTTAGGTGAAGAAATCCCGAAAAATTGGGATGAATTTTGGCAATTTTGGCAAAGTGCACAAAAAGTTTTACGTCAACAAAATGACAGTAATATTTATACCTTGGGTTTACCCATGTCTATCGATGCTTCAGATACCTATCTTATATTTGAACAAATGTTGGAAACTAACAACTTACAAATAATAAATAAACAGGGGAAACTACAAATAGATCAACCAGAAATAAGACAAAAACTTATTGAGGTATTAGACTGGTACACCAGCTTTTATAAAAATGGATATGTACCACCTAATGCAGTTAATTGGCTTAATTATGATAATAATACTAATTTCCTAAATCACAAGACTTTAATGACAATTAATCCAAGTATGTCGATTCCTGGTTCTCAACAAGAAGATGAAGAAATTTACTTGAATCAAATGAGAACTATACATTTTCCGACTAATCCTAATGGAGCAGAATCTACATATTTAGTATCTGTTAAACAACCTGTAATTTTTAAATCTTCTGCTCATCCCAAACGGGCAAAAGAATTTTTATCATATTTAGTACAACCTGATAATTTAGGACCTTACATTAAAGGTTCTAGAGGTCGCTATTTTCCGATTATGCCTCAACTATGGAAAGACCCGTTTTGGACTAATAAAAAAGACCCTCATATTTCCATAGCATCTCAACAATTTACTGAAGATCAGACTCGTTTATTTGATAATTCTAGGAGTCATGCTTATTCTCAAGTACATTCAGAAAACATTTGGAGTAAGGCGATGCAGCAAGTTTTAATTGAAGGTTTATCACCAACTGAGGCCACTGATATAGCGATTAACCGGATTAAAGAAATATTTTCTCAGTGGAAAACTTTGAGTTAAATATAATGTAGCAAAGTCAAAAATGTGGAGATTGAATCATGTACTTTTGGAAAAAAAGCCTCCTAATTCAAATCGTAGGTTCTTTTTTAGTTTTGTCCCTGCTGACAATATCAATTGTCGGATATACGACTTTTAGTCAAGCACGAGCATCTTTAAAAGAATCAGTATTCGATCGCCTGAACTTTGCTGCTCAACTTAAAGAAAAGGAACTTAATTTCTGGGTATTAGATCGACGAAAAAATATCATAGCGCTCGCCGAGTTGCCAGAAATTAATAACCAAGCAAAAATACTACTAACAAGCAAAAAATCTTCTCCAGAATATGAATCATCTCAAGCTTCACTACAGACTTCTTTAAAATCTTTTGCTACTAATATTGGTAGCTTACAAGAAATTTTTATTTTAAGCAGAAGTAGCAGGATTTTAGTTTCCAGTAATTCCAAGAAAGTAGGCAAATATCAACCTCTAGTTCAATATAGCGAAGTAACAAAATCTCCCACAGATAACTTAATATCAAACTTTTACCGCTCTGCTGAAACAGGTAAACCTATGATTACCTTTGCTATCCCTATTCTCAGTGAAAATGGTAAGAAACTAGGAATGTTTGCTACCCATCTTAACTTAGACAGAATTGATAGTATTATTCGTGAGCAAGCAGGTTTAGGAGAAACAGCCGAAACTTATTTAGTAGGTAATATTGGTAGTAGTTTATCCAGGAGGAATGTATTTGTTTCAGCCACAAAATTTGGTTCAGAGGAATTTCCTGATAGCATTAGTAGTCAAGCTATTAATGCTGCTATTAATGGCAAGAATGGCCAAGGGTTGTATATAAATTATAAAGGAGTACCAGTTATTGGTGTTTATCGGTGGCTGGAATATCAAGACTTAGCATTATTAGCAGAAATAGAACAAACAGAAGCATTTGCACCTGCTCGTCATCTTGCTAGTTCAATTTTGCTAATTGGTTTGACATTAGCTTTAGTGATGGCAGTAGCTATGTTGTTATTGGGTCGTCAAATTGTACGACCAATTTTAGCGATCGCTCATACAGCTAAGTTAGTAAGTAAAGGCGATCTAGCTCAAAAAGTGCCAGTATTAACTAAAAACGAAATTGGTTTTCTAGCTCAAACTTTTAATCAAATGATTCAACAGTTAAACAGCTCATATCAGGAATTATCTAATTACAATCATATTCTCGAACTCAAAGTTGATGAAAGAACCCAAGAATTAACAGAAAAAAATACCCACTTAGAACAAACTCTTCAGAAGTTAAAACAAACTCAAGCTCAATTAATTCAGAATGAAAAAATGGTAGGTTTAGGTCAGTTAGTTGCTGGGGTTGCCCATGAAATCAACAACCCTGTTAGCTTTATCTATGGCAATATTTCACCTGCCAGAGATTATGCAGAAGATTTATTAGATTTACTCAATCTTTATCAGCAATATTATCCAGATCCTGTAGTTGAAATTAGAGATAGACACAGTATAATAGAGCTAGATTTTATCAGAGAAGATTTTCCTAGTTTGCTGAATTCTATGGAAGAAGGAGCTAGAAGAATTCAAGAAATAGTTTTATCCTTACGCAACTTTTCTCGGCTTGATGAATCCAGTCAAAAACAAGTTAATATTCACGAAGGTATAGATAGTACCCTACTAATTTTGCAAAATCGCCTTAAACCTAAATCAGGATATCCAGAGATTCAGATAATTAAAGAATATGGTAGTTTGCCATTAGTCGAATGTTTAGCAAGTCAAATCAATCAAGTTTTTATGAATATTTTGGCTAATGGTATTGATGCTTTAGAAATGTCATGGGAAAAATTAAAATCTAAATTTTTTTCTACTAAACCTCAAATAAAAATCAAGACAAAAGCTATCAATAAAGACTATATATCTATCCATATTATGGATAACGGACTAGGAATACCAGCAGAAGTAAAAAAGAGAATATTTGACCCTTTTTATACAACTAAACCTGTGGGAAAAGGTACGGGTTTAGGATTATCCCTGAGTTATCAAATTGTAGTTGAAAAGCATGGGGGAAATTTTTATTGTAATTCTGTAGTTGGTCAGAGTACAGAATTTGTGATTGAATTACCCGTTGTCTATGGTTATCATCCATGAATAAGAGTTAATTTTTATCAAAAAATATTAATATTTTAACTAATACTAAAAAAATCTAATTAAAATAAAATTATTTCATATAGCAATCCTATTTTATTTGTGTATAAAAATCTTACTGCTTTTAGGGAACACTTAACACTTAACACTTAACAGGTGGGAGTTTCAGTTTTTTGATCTACCTTTTGATTACCCGCAACCTATTGAGGATTGCTATAGTGGTGAGGTAAAAAGTTTTGATAAATACTATTAAATATAATTAATCATAATCAAATGTTAAAATTCTACTCATTTTATTCCCGCTATCCACGGCGGAAATTTCTCAAACATCTGGGTTTGGCAGGAGTGGGAATACTAGCAGCTTGTAGCACCCCTGCCAACAACACTACTGACAACAACCAACCCGTAAAAATTGGCGCAATGTACTTTCTTACAGGAGGTTTTGCTACTTACGGCGAATTTGCTTTTGAGTAAAACCCCCCTTGGTAAAATTATGCGAGCTGTCGCCCAAGACAGAATTATGGCAGGAGCTTTAGGAATTAATGTACCGCAATTATTTACTAGGGTTTTCATGTTGGGAGCTTGGTTGGGTGGTGTTGCCGGGGTATTAGTTGCTCCCTTACGCACCCTCAACCCGGCGATGGCAGATAATGTGATTATTGAAAGTTTTAGAGATTGTTTGTAAAGGAAATATAAAAAGGAGATAGGGAACAGGGAACAG
>NZ_JBNHEP010000042.1:0-34314 GCF_050015995.1 Dapis brunnea BLCC-M229
TTTTTCCTCCTGCCTCCTCGCTCATTCCCCATTCCTCCTGACTTCCCCTCCTGGGAGGGGTTAGGGGTGGGTTGACTCCTACCCTCACCCATAAGACTTTTTCAGCAAACCCTAATTACCTCTCCCTTTTAGGGAGAGGATTGACTAAAAGGAAAAAATTTATTTTTCGCGTTGGTGATTGGATATGGCTAGGTTTCCTCAGCATCCCATACTACTAATGCGAGCAAACGACCGCTTTTTCTCCTTTATTGGGGAGGCTAATAAAGCTGAATTATTTAATTATTAATTATTCGGTAAATTATCTCTGTGGTAAACCTTGAATAGATTGTTATAGGGTAGCAAAACCATGATTCAAAGGTTCATTTTTCCCTTGATTTTGATTATGAAATTGTCTAGATAAACCAAAATCAATTAATACTACCTCCCAGTTACTTCGACGCAATATAATGTTATTTGGTTTGGCATCTCGATGAAGTAAACCTTTACTATAAGTTTCCATTAAAGCAGAGCCAATTTGTTGAACAAATAATAATGCCTTAAATTCATCTAATACACCTTCCTTGTTGACAGCTTCCCATAAGTTTAGACCATCAATATACTCCATAACTAAACAAGGAAGTTCATCTTCATTGAAAAAATTTTCATATTTAACAATATGAGGATAATTACACGAAGCTAATTTAAGAGCTTCATCTTTAAAAGATACTTTTAACTGTTCTAAATCAGGACTATTTTGAGCATTTTCATTACTATTTTGAGCATTTTCATTCTAAAGTTTTAATTACTACCTGCTTACCTTTGCTATCTTCAGCTAGATAAGTAATAGCAAAACCTCCCTTACCAATTTGCTTAATAATTTGGTAGCGATCGCCATACAGTTTTTGTCCTGAACTAAAAAGCGTATTCTTAAATAAGCAATCTTTATACTATAAAATTTATCTCAACAGAGAATACAATCAATTATATTCAATTATAACTGGTAGGACAATTTTATCAAAAGGAAAACCCTCTGATAAATTTAAGGTGTTTATTTTCATATCTCAAATATAAATCCCATAAAAATATCAACCCTCAGTTACTTCCTGAATTTGAAGAAAGTAAAAGAGGGTGAAAAAAAGCAACAATAAATAAGTTGCTGCATTTACCATCAATCAATTTAATTTTGCATAAATTGCTGTAGACCACGAGTCATCATCTCAACTATTCCCTCTTGCTGATTAACTTCAGTATTTGCCTCAGCTTCTATACGCTCTACTACATCCCGTGAAAGATTAAGTAACTGCTTTAATTTTTGATAAGCAACTTCTTCCTCTTCATTAATATTTGGCTCATCAGGAGTACGAGCACTACAAGCAATTACTTCATAACCTAATTTTAGTACCAGTTCCCTTTCCTGTTGGCTTTCTAATTTGGGAATTGATTCCTCCAATGGTATATTTTGCATGAGATAATCCCGTAATTCCTCTTGAAGTTGTTGTTGGGAATCTCCTGTAGCAAATAAACTACTGAAGCGCTTCAACATTAGATCGACTTCCTCTTGCGCCAGTTGTCCGTCTGACCATGCCATATAAGCAACAATCCGCAACAAATTCATCTGGCGTGGAGTAATAGATGGGGGTGGAGGTGGTTGGACTGCCATAAATTTTTCCTCAATTATTGGCTATTCATAGCTCAACTTCTAACCTATCATCAAGCTAATAGCTATTATCAACGATTTGATAATTTTTAAATATTTCCTTTGATACTAGTTTCAAAAAATACTGCTACATTAACTTTTTTTTGTAGTTAGGGAAGAGCTGGATTTTGCCATGCAGGAAAATTAAATAAATAACAAGAGTTTTCCCTACTCCCTACTCCCTACTCCCTACTCCCTTTTGAAATGAGAAAGAACGAAGAAAAATATCGGCGTTGGTAATTAGTAAGATGATTTTTTAGCAGGGGTGACAGCCATTACTTACTCTGGTTAAACATTTAGAGTTATCACAAGGGGATTAGTCTGAAAATTTCATCTCTTGATTTACCCACGCCAAAATATCACCTATAAATCAAATAGATTCTAATGAAACTCCCAACCACCCAGCAAAATTTTCTTGTTGTTTTGCCGTAGGGTTTTTCACTGGTACAACTTGGTAACGACTGGGACTAGGGTGAGCCAAAGTTACTTGAGTAGTAATAAGTTCATCCTGATGGAAAACTGTTACTTCTAAAACATCCCCTGGTTGATAATCTTTCAGGCGATCGCTCAACTTATCTGCATTTACCCGAAAACCATCTATTGCCAGTAACTCATCCCCTGCATCTAATCCCGCCAACTGTGCTGGTCCCTGATGTTGAACAAATTTAATTATTTCTTTGTTATTCTCACTAACGACATTCATACCCAAATCAGGCCATTCATTATCTTCTTTTTTAAGTCCCAGGCCAAAAGGTCTGAGATATTCATCAAAAGGCAACTCATCTACACCATCAATATACCTATCAAAGAAGTCTCCCAAATCTAATTCTGCTACCTCTTCAATTACACTTTTTAATTGTTCTGGAGTAAAACCTATTTCTGACTTACCAAACTTATCCCACATTTGACGCATCACATCATCTAGCGAGCGTTGATTTTCATATTTTTCTCGGATTAACAAATCAAGCAATAAAGATATCATTGCTCCCTTTAAATAATAGGAAATCTGACAGTTATTACTATTAGCGTCCCGACGATATAATTTAATCCAAGCATCCCAACTAGACTCACTTACTGGTTGTACTTTTCGTCCTATTATTGTTAACAGAAGTGTAATTTCTTTTCCTAATCCTTTCAAGAAAGTTTTAATATCATAGATACCAGCTCTCAAAGGAATTAATAAGTCATAATAACTGGTTGTACCTTCAGAAAACCATAGAGAAGGAGTATAATTTTCCCGTTCATAATCAAAAACTTCTAATGCTTTAGGTCGAATCCGCTTAACATTCCATAAGTGGAAAAATTCATGAGCGACTAACTGCATAAAGCGATCGCGTTTTTCCTTATTCCTAAAACCGAATCTCGGATAATTTAAAGTACAACTAAACTTATGTTCTAAACCACCAAAACCTTTACTAGAACTATGCAAAATAAATAAATATTCTTCATAAGGCAAACCACCAAAAACCTCTGCTTCTACTTCAATAATTTTTTGTATATCTGGAATTAGTTTTTCTGGTTCCGCATTACCCTTTCCCCAAATAGCTAATTGATGTTTTTTTCCTTGTACTTCAAATTGATCTAATTGATGACTACCTATCTCAAAAGGACTATCTACTAAAGTATCAAAATCTTCTGCTTCAAAGGTATTTTCTGTATCTGGAATCTTTGGTAAAGATGTCGTTATTTGCCAATCATATTTAGGTGGAATAACTTTTATCCTAATCGGATTTTTCTCACATTCAGGAATATAAAAGAACAAAGCCGCCCCATTAAAATAACCATGTGTAGAGTCTAAATGATTAGTGCGCACTGTCAATTCATTAGCAAATATTCTGTATTGAACTATTACTTCTGAAACTCCTAATGTTTCTATTTGCCAATGATTTTTGCTAATTTTTTGCCAAGGTAAAGGTCGTTCATTTTCACTATAGGCACAGAAATATTGCAAATGTTTAGCATATTCCCTCACTAAGTAAGAACCTGGCGTCCATACTGGCATTTTTAAATCCAGTTTTTTAGATGTTTCTAATAATGAGGAGGATAGTTGTTCAACTCTAACAGACAAACTAACCTCAAACAGATGGGATTCTGGATGAGGCATAGATACTTTATATTTAATTGCTGGGGTTGTAATTGTGGGACTGAGGGGTACTATTCTAGCTTCAGTCATAGTTATTTATTTTTAATATGAACTATTTGATTGTGACTTAAATATATATATTTTATTTCTATTTTTCACATAATATTAATCTCAGTTATTAATGTAAATTTTTCGACAAAAATAGCTATAATTTAATCAATTTTTTACTTCTTGTCAAAAATTTTACTGTATCAAAAATCATTAATCTAGTTTACTGACTAGCTAAATGCATTAAATGTTTGAGATTAAGTAAATGGATTACCTGATGTTCTGAATCTCTACTAATCCAACCCTTAGTATGTAATTTTGCCATTATTTTGCTAGTTTCTTCAATTGTGATATCTGTTACATCAGCTAAATCTTGGTCAGGAATATTAAATATTTCACAGGTTTTTTCCGTAGTCTGACCGTAATTTTCGGCTAATTCTACTAATGTATTAGCAAGTTTTACTGCTGGAGGTCTATGACGCAGTTGATAACGAACGTTTGTCTGCCTGAGACGCTTAACCATCAGTTGCAGCATTCGGTGATGTAACTGAGGGTCTTTGAAAAGAGTTTGAATAAATCTTTGAGCCGAAATACTAATCAAACGAACTGGAGATAGGGCAACAACATCATTTGAGCGGGGTGATTCATCTAGAATGGCCATTTCACCAAAAAAATCTCCTCTCCCCAGAATAGCCAATGCAACTGAGTTGTCAGGGGACAACCTGCGTCTTACTTTTACCCAGCCTGATACCAGGAAGTAAACAGCATTACCCCAAGCATCTTCCATTAATACTACTCTGTCTGAGGGATACTCGTGTTTTACTGCAACAGAGAGAAGCCATTCCAAGGTTTCTGGGTTGGCTCCCTTAAATAAAGGAAAAAGCTCACTGAAAGCTTCTGTCTGCATGAAAATTAGCACTATTTATTGTATCTTGTGATTGTTAAACTCAACAGCTATCATACTAGAGTTTTTTTAGTTCAGCAAAATTATATTTCTATTCGTTTAGAATTGATAGGAGTATTTCTACCGTTCTCAGAAATATACAAAAATCTCAACAAATCTATAATTATCTGATTTTTGGCAAATTTTCTGTTCCTGCTTCATTCTGGCAACGTCGGCGTTATCCAGTCCACAAGCTGTCACGGGGAAACTCCCCGCCATAGCTAGATTGAAGCTAGCATTTAAGTATCTGTTCGCGAAGCGAAACGGAAACTCTAAACTGACGCGGGGGAAAGCGCAATTATTAACGCATTAGTTAGCAGCATCCGATGAAACGTCAACCCACTGAAGAGTTATGGCTTGGTTAGTATTATCTACTCCCAGCTTAATACAAGTTCCGATCAAAATAGCTAAAAAAACGGGCTAACCCGATTTTGGTTAACCCGCAAACTTGGGAACGCGCAAATAGATTACTTCTGCACTACTAATTTGACATTAGCGTTTTGCAGACCACGTTGCTTAACAGCAGCTAAGGTTTTGTTAACGGCATACTTCTGATTGATGGAATTGATCAACTCAGTTTGATTGTGCTTCTTAGCAACACCCCATAAATCAGCGATTAGGTCAAAGGAACCATCGCTGTTGCAAGACCAGCCTAAATCATATTCGCCTTCTAGAACAGCAACGATATCAGAACGTACACGTTGGCCATTGTAGCCACGAACATCAGCATTAGTTTTAACTGTGACTCCCAAATCACGCAGGGAAGCTTTTAAGATTTCAGCGTCAGTGATCTTAGTACGTAGTGTGCTGAAGTGAGACATTTGGGTTTCCTCCTAAATTTAAAATCAAAACAGAAACAACAACGGTTTTTATCTAACAGTACCACAACTCATAATCGTTGAATTGATTTTGAGCATATGTGGTTTTTTTTAGGAACTGCTAGCAACTTTATCTAGTTTACTAGCCTTTACTCCTGTTTAAACCAGGAGAAAGCTTTTAGAACTCCAGTCTTTGATACTCGGCGACTGAAGAGGCAGCAGGCCGCGCACGTTGTCTAGCCCAATCCCGTAGAGCAGTAACTTGCTCTGTCATGGTCTTTGATAACGGTAGTGTAGATTTAATTGCGGCAATAATATCTAGCTGCGTAAATTCTCTATCTTGAGCAAATGCTTCATACATAGCAGCGATTATGGCTTGCTCTATTTCTGCACCTGAAAAGCCATCGGATACATTAGATAGTTGATCGAGATCGAAGCGTTCAATATCTCGACGTCTTTTTGCTAGGTGAATTTTGAAAATATCTTGGCGTTCTTCTTTGTTTGGTAAATCTACAAAGAAAATTTCATCAAACCTACCTTTTCTCAAAAACTCTCCTGGTAGACGTTCTACTCGGTTGGCAGTTGCCATCACAAATACTGGAGAAACTTTTTCTTGCATCCAAGTTAGGAATGAACCAAATATCCGGCTAGAAGTACCTCCATCAGAGTCGGCTGAACCTGTAGTACCTGCAAAGGCTTTATCCAATTCATCTATAAATAGAATTGCCGGTGAAATTGACTCGGCTGTTTTGAGAGCATTTCGTAAGTTAGCTTCAGAACGCCCTACCATTGAACCATCGTATACACGTCCCATATCTAAGCGCAATAAAGGTAGACCCCAAAGACGAGATGTAGTCTTTGCTATTAGAGACTTGCCACATCCAGGTATTCCGAGAATTAGCATCCCTTTTGGTTGAGGTAGTCCATATTCTCGGGCACGCTCTGTGAAGGCATCAGAACGTTGCCTTAACCAACGTTTCAGTTCCTCTAGACCACCTACAGCATCTATAGTTTCATCTTCTTCTATATACTCTAGTATGCCGTTGCGCTTGATTAGCTGTTTTTTCTCAGATAGTACAATGTCTACTTCCTTTTCAGTTAGGCGTCCTGCTGTTACTTGGGCTTTACGATATACTTTTTCTGCTTCATCTTTTGTCAAACCCAAAGTTGCTTTCAGGAGCTTTTCCCTTGTCTCTGTGGAAATACGACGGTTTTTACTATGCTCTAATTGTCGTGAGAGAACTTGATTCAATTCCTTCATATCTGGCAGTGGGAAGTCAAGGACAACTACTTCCTTTTCCAGTTCTATTGGCACATTTTGCATGGGAGACATTAATATAATTGTCTTGTTTGTGCCTTTAAAACTAGCGATCGCATCTCTTAACCACCTGGTAACTGGTGGTGAGTCGATAAATGGGTGCAAATCCTTGAATACATATATTCCAGCACCAGTATTAGGATCTCGCTGCCTAATTGCCCACTCTATAGCTGCCTCTGGTGAGACTGTGTTATGCTGAGTAGTGTTTTTGCTTTGGCCATACTCTACAATACCGTGAGTAACTGTCCAAACAAACACTTTCCGTGGGGACTTGGCTTGAGCTAATGCTGCAATTGTCTGCTCTGACCGCTCTTCCTCGGAGGTTACGAGGTAGATCAGAGGATATTGAGCTTGGATGAGAATATTGAGTTCTTCTTTCATAGTCCTCGATCTAAATAGAGACGGTACAAAGTTTACGATTGCTTAATTGAACTTATCTTTTTTTCCCTAGCAGTTATGACTTGTTGGAGCTTTGAATTATCTCTTTAATTAAGTCATCAGAATTAATTTAGCAGGGAACTAACTCTTGCTCTCCAGGTTGAGCTTCAGATTTTTCTGATTCCGGGGTTTGCTTAACTGGAATATTTTGGTCTGCTAGTACACTTGGCTGACTTTTGAGGGAGAGGAGATCTCCTTCTCGCATTACAAGTGAACTTGTACACTCTGGACAAGTGTATACCCGGTGGGTCTGTCCATATATTGAACCTGATTCATCAACTATTTCTGGGTTTTCTAAATAAAATAGGATAGCCCTTTCTGCTATTGATGACATTGGTTCCGAGTCAACTGCAGCCCTTATTTTGAGCTTGCGATGCAGTTCTGGTTGTATATATAATGTAACTTTTTGCTTGTCTTGCATATGACAGTCAACTTGTTTACCCGGGTATGTATATTACACTAACGGCTCTTTTCGGGAATGTCAAGCCGTTAAACCGCTTTAACTCTATTATTGTAATATATCTTTACATTTACAACAAATAATCAACTGAATAAAAAAGCTGTAAGTATTGATATACAATACTTACAGCTTTTTTTTACTTTAAGCCCCGCCCTTAAGGGCGAGGTCTTATATTGTTTGTTGTTTGACTAAAAAAATCAAACAGAAATCAAAATCTGATTACATATTTTTCGGTGTTTGGACAAAAAAATGACAATATATATCCTAAAGAGACTAAAAATAACCTATGTTTTTTCAGATCGCTCTATCTAAAAGAGGGACTTCCAAAGTCTGGGAAAAAATCTGCTACCGCTCCACTGCTCTACCAAAAAGAGTGTAGGAATAATAATTATACAAACTAAATTGATAATACTATCAGTTTTCCATAAAAAATTAACACCCGTAAAATTTAGGTATTTGCTATAGTTAGTTTATAGAAGACATTTGAGATATCCTTCTCCAAATCATCAGCCTTACATTTTCTTGGTTTAATCATTGTTGGCATAAATAGTTCTCACTCGGCCATTACAAGTGCCTGAAATTGCTCGATATACTAGCTACTTCAGCAAGCGTATTTAGCTTGAAAAAGATACCAAATGGTCTATAGAGTATTGCTTGCACCAACCCTTTCAAATCCCCAATTCTATACTTCCCCAGTTGGTAGACTAATGGGGTATCTCGGAGATTTTTTTTGATGAATCAATACCTATCTAGATAGAAAATATAATTGAAACGATAATATTGAACAAACAAGCATCATAATTTAGATGGGAAGCAGAACAAACTTCCTGAAAAATCAATAAAAATAAAGAAAGCTAAAATAGTAGTAAATAAAGGTTTTAAAGAATGATAGAGGTAGGAAATATTAATAATTATGATACAACAAAAGATATTACTTATAGTTTGTCTAGTGGCGATCGCTGCTCAAGTTCTAATTCTAAAAACAAATTCAAGTTTGGCCCAACTTACAAACTTCAATACTAAATTAGCTCATCAAATGAGTACGTCTGGAGATGTTCATGAGGACGGTTCCACTGATTCTGCTAATCCTAAGAATATACGTTTTAGTCGCCGTTACGCATACAAATATAAGTTTGAATGTACACCAGACAATCAAACAGAGCTAGCAATATACCAAGCACGTCGTAATCGTCAAGGTGAAATAGTTGGAGCATGGAAAAAAGCTGCTAATAGACCTTTAATTCAATGGACACAGACAGGTTCGTTAGAATTTGGTGACAAGTATACTCCAGAAGTTCGTTGTCAGGCAGTTACAGATAGATTTAATCAGCATTTTATGAGGGGAGGAAAACCAAAAATGCCTCCTTTAAGTGAAGGAATATTTAATGGTATGGCTGTAGTTTGTGCAGCTAAAGCAGGAGGTTGTGATTCAAGTAATTTGTTGTGGACTCTTAGAAGTAATAATAGAGGTACTAACGGGAAAATTCTGACTCATCTAGTAAGTTCCCTGAAAGGCAAAGCTAGTACTATTTTAATATTTGAAAGTAGTGATATTGAAAATGTGAAAAATCAGGGAGATGAATGGGTAGAAAAATTGGTAGTTATTGATGATAATTTAAAAGCAGCATCAGTAAATCAGGAAAAAATACTGGAAGTGGATATGGAAAATTTGATTTATGAAGTGATAACTGAAGAACAAAAAAAGCTGGAACATAAAGATTAATTAGACTCAAAATGAGAAGTTAATTAAATGAAAAAATTGATAAGTTTAATGGCAATAATTCCAACTTTTTTGGAGATTTGTATTTTACCAGTAGCATCAACCCCAGCGGAAGGAATTAATATTCCACAAATGCAGGAAATTTCTACTTTTAAGTCAAATCCTGTTGTGGAAGAAATAGCTCAACCTATTACTGTGAGATTAGTAGGAGAAAATATTGCTGGTTCTGGGGTGATTATTTCTCAAGTAGGAACTGAATATTTTGTGCTAACTTGCGCCCATGTAATTGATTCTAATCAAGGAGCAAAATTTGTAGTTTTAACTTCGGATGGAAAAGAACATACTACCCAGAGGGATAGTAGATTTAATTTTAGAGATATAGATTTGGCAGTGGTTAAATTTTCCACAAATAATCAGTACCCAGTTGCCGTTGTTAGTGAGAATTTGATCTTCAGTTTAGGAGAGGAAGTTTATGTTACTGGATTTCCTAATTATCAGCAAAAACCAGTAAATTTAGTTCCTACTATAGATTTAGGAATTCAATCATATAATTTTACGAAAGGAAAGATTATTCATGTACTGAATTTACCTTTGGAGAAAGGCTACAAAATTGGCATGAGTAATGAGATTGAAGTTGGGATGAGTGGAGGACCTGTTTTGAATCAAGATGGTGAACTTGTTGGGATTATTGGTCGGACAAAATATGCTTTTGGTGGTTTAGATGCCTATCGATTTTTTGATGGTAGTCAACCTTCAGAAGAGCTAGTGGAAGAATTGCTTGTTGCTAGTTGGGCAATTCCTATTGCTAAGTTGAATCTTGTTCAATAATTAATAATTAATTATTAATTATTATAAACGAAGAGGATTGGCTAAAAGGATTTTTTTCTTTTTCCTGCATGAATTCAGAGACTTTATACCTGAATTTTTCGGTAAAATAAATTGAGATAGAATTAACAGTTACTGTCAAAGTACACCTCTTTAAGCTTATAAGGAATTTTCATTATTTGCTAATAGCTGACTGATAAGAGCTGAATGCTTACCAATTAGTTGATATTTTTTTGACACAAAAATGATGAGTAGATGTAAAAAAAAAGATGATAAATATTAGGTATATATTTATAACTTCTATAGCTGGAATTATTATTAGTATTGGTAAGGTAGTAGATGCTGTACCTGCCAAATTAACAGTAGAAGAAATTAACTCTATAGCTAAACAAACTACTGTTCTAATTGCTCCCAGGTTAACTAAAGCTGAATTAAAGGATTTATTAAATAGAAAACCTGTAGCAAGATGGACAGTAGGTTCAGGGGTAATTATTGCTAAACAAGGTAAAAAATACTATGTTTTGACAGTAACTCATAACTTTAGTCAGGAACAAGTAAGTCAAGATGCAGATTATGGCATACTAACAAGTGACAGAAAAGTTCATCAAGTTACAAAAATCAATGATGGTAGAGAATGTACTAATAGATTTTTAGAAGCAATAAAAAATAAAAAAGTAGAAACAGCTTTAGTAAGATTTGGTTGTTTTGAAAACAAAAAAATAAATGGTTATGATTTAGCAATACTTAGTTTTGAAAGTCAAAAAAACTATCCTGTTGCGACCTTAGGAGATGCTAGTAAATTACAAGAAGAAGATATTGTTTATATTTCTGGTTGGCCGAAAATTGAAGCAGAACCGAAGCTAAAACTTGATGGAAATATGCAATTAGATTCTGAAGGAAAAATAATTTGTAAAGATCCTGCACCTGAAAGGCAAAGACGCCTAGCATGGGGACCATTAAAAGCTTCTATTCCTGTTAGTGAAAAAGATAATGGTTATGGATTATATTATACAGATTATACTCGTCCAGGGATGAGTGGTGGTCCTGTGTTTAATAGTGGCGGAGAGGTAGTTGGAATTCACGGACGAGGCTCGACAAATAAACCTATTTGTGGACAAATATATGAACCAATATCTAATAATAATTCATCCTCAAAGAATCAATTGGAGGTAGAAAATGATTCAGACCCTTTTAATGTGTTTGAGTCTGAAAATACTAGGTTGAAAAATGAAGAGCAGAAAAGGCAAGGTGATTTCCCAGGTTTTCCAGAATTTGAATCTAAAAGTAACTTAGAGAATGACTCAAATAAAAATAAAAATAATTCGACATTAGACTTGGATAATACTTCAAAATCAATTTATGATTTACAGAAGATGTATAGCAGTGCCCAAAATGTTAATTATTCTCGAAAGTTGATTCAGGATATAGAAATGAATTTATCTTTTAAATTAGAAGCTCCTTCACAAAGGATAATTCAATCAGAAATAAGAAAAATTCCTCAAATTAAGACTCCTGATGTAAGTAGCCAAATCGAAAATTATAGGTCGGGAAATTCAGATATAACAATACTAGAAAATCCTGAATTGATGACTCAAAATCAAAGACCTGAATCGATCGATCCAAATCAAACAAAAGAGGGGGGGTTTGAAGATCCTAACGATAAGATAGACAATATCTATAAACTTTTTAGTTTTGATGTAGAAAATCTTGGTCGGGATAAACCATCTGGTGGAGATGGGAGTCTTTTGTTAGACTAGGAAATATCAGAAAATATCCAAGCATTTCCGTGTCGGAATGGTCCGCAAATAGCTATTAGTAGTCAGCTCTTAGGCGTCATGTAAAAATAAGTTCTACAAATTTGATCTGAAATAGATTGTGAAATCTAGGTTCCATTAAAAAAAACTGTTCAGGTTATTCTTACACGACTCCTTAGCTTTTGAATGAATAAATAATATCATGTCCGATTGAATAGTTATAAATAGGGTTTGCTGAAAAAGTATGCATGGTAAGGGTAGGAGTCAGGAGTCAGGAGTCAGAAGTCAGGAGTTAGGAGGAATAGGAATTACAGAGGAAGTAGAAGAAAGAATTGTCTGAGATTTTTCCGCCCTTGTCTGCTCAAAATGCTCATATTTTGAACTAGAGTAAGCAAAAAGGTGACATTTATTTCTGTGAAAAAAGGCTAAATAACTTACAGATAAAGGCTTTTAGAGTTAATCAGCAAGCCCTAAATAACGAGGGAGTCCTCAGGAGTCAGGAGTCAGGAGTCAGGAGTCAGGAGTGAAGAGGAGAAAGTTATTAGTTATAAGGAGGAGAAAGTTTTTTTATGACTAATTATCCGGACATGATATAAATTGCTATGATTATCAACTCAGCATTTATCCATACTTTTAATTTTATCTGAATTTATCGATATTAATTCCTCCTCTCAAGACGATATAGTTAATAAATGATGGCTGAGGACTTACGAAAATATAAAGTTTTGCAAGGGGAAAAAATGCTACATTTTTTTAGAAAAAAAACTAAAAAATTATCTATTTTTCTAGGTGGCATATTGTTCAGTTGTCTAGCATCAACTCCTGCTTTCGCTCAACTTTCAATAGAGGAAATTAATTCTATCGCCAGACAAACAACTGTACTAATTGCTCCTGCACTAACTCCTGAATTACGGCAAGACTTAGAAGAAAATCGTAATAATCCATTACGAAAATCAGGTATTTGGAATCCAGGTTCAGGGGTAATTATTGCTAAAAAAGGAAATAAATATTATGTACTAACGGTCGCCCACAATTTTTTACAAAGACACCTAGATAGCAAAGATTATTGGCAACAATTAGGAGGAAAACCTTACTATGGAATTAGAACTTATGATGGGATAATTCATATTATTAAAGATGTTAATGATGGTAGAGGGTGTCCTCTAAAAGGTAGTCCAAAATTGACAGTATTGGTGAGATTTGGTTGTCGCGATCGCTTTATTCTTAACACCGATATAGTTGATTATACTATTGGCACAGATCAGGTCAGGGGTATAGATTTAGCGATAGTTACATTTGAAAGCAAGAAAAATTATACAGTTGCCCCCCTAGGAGACTCACGTCAGGTGAATCTCAGTGACAGAGTTTATATTTCTGGGTGGCCTGACCCTGAAAGAGAGAAAGACCCGCAGACAGGTAGATGTCGTGAAAGAGTAGCTCGCAGACAACGACGTTTAGCTTGGGGTCCAGTTAGGGGAAAGATTAATGCCGATCCTCAACATCAGGGCTATAGTATTTTTTACACTGATGAAACTGCTGCTGGTATGAGTGGAGGACCTGTGTTTGATAGCAATGGTCGGGTAGTTGGTAGTCATGGGTTAGGTAGTCGGAATAAACCTTTATGTGGTGGTAATCTTGAGGCGGGAAGTGAAACTGAGTCTGGTGGTGATACTGAGAGTATTTCTGGTGGTGAGAGTCTTGATTTTAATAAGTTGCAAAAGCGTTATAGCAGTGGGCAAAATGTTAATTATTTTCAGAGTCTAGTCAAAGAATTTGATTTTAGTTTGGCTTTCAGACGGGAGTTACCTGATGCGGAAGTTATTAAAGCTGGTATCACACCTATTAAAAATCTGAAGGTTGCTAGTAGTAGTGGTCAAGTAGAGTTTGATACGAGTGAGGATGTGTTTGACGATCCTAATGATGTTGTTGATGATATTTATGAGTTGTATAAGTTTGAGTTGAAGAATATGATTAGGGATTGCCCCTCTGGTGGCAGTGGGAGTATATTGTTAGATAATAATGGTTGTGAATAATACCAATTTTATAAATGTTTACTACAAATAACTAGGCTGTTTATTAGGAGTCAGGAGTCATAATGAATGGCTTAAATACCATTTTTAGCTCAGAAATTATCTTTTCTGTCAAAGGAAAATCTCCTGTAAAGTCTTTTAATTACATTTAGTTATTCATACAGCAGATTCCACCTAAGTGCGGTACACCTATCGCGGGCAAGATCCCCGCACTATAAACACTTAATTGTTAATATCTGTACTTCATATACCTGGAATATGCTGTAACATTCTTTTTTCACGCTTGGTATAATAGGAAAAAGGGTTTCTCAACAAAACCTATTCAATTGTTTAGGAGTGGGAGCATCTTGCTCCCGTGCAAGCGATCGCCTAGCATTAATTGTTTGTAGTTGGGCTTTAGCCCTTACAATACTTATGTTAGGGTAAATCCCAACTACGAGCTTAATTAGAGATTGTTTGTAAAGGAAATATAAAAAGGAGATAGGGAACAGGGAACAGGGAACAGGGAACAGGGAACAGGGAATAGGGAATAGGGAATAGGGAATAAGGAGGAAGAAATCAAGACAAATATTTGTCGCTTAAAAATCTAGGAATATATGTACTGAATACTTCTCTACCTACCAAATTTCAATCTCTTGAAGTATTACCGCTTTTAGATTTTAGTCACTCGCATGTTCTCTTAATACTTATTTTACAAACAGTCTCTTATACAATTAATCAGATATTTTATATTAACTGTCATTACGAGGGGGGATGAGAGAGAAATTATTTTGGTTTACACAACTATTCCCCCCGTAGAAATCTTTGGTATCACAGTTATTTTATACCAATTTCCAAAAGCATTGCTATACTTAGGTCGCACTTCAGTTATTAAGTAATTAACACAGGATAAATTACTTTTTTGCTAATAATAGCCCATTTAATGTTTATTATTCTTATGTTTATTTCTCCCCACGATTCCCCACCCTATCGGGTATAGCATTCTTTTTGAGAAATGGTATTATAGATTCCGTCGGTTAAGAATATCCTTTATCCAGTCAGGTTAAATTGTTTTATTACCGCCTAGCAATGACAATAAAATAATCAAACTATCTTGATTTCATCTAATTAATTTCAAGCCTTAGCGGTAACTTTTTCAGGAAGTTTTACCTCATTTATCAGATAATTTCCTGCCTCAAAATTAGTAATATTAGAAATAGTTGTAGTCGCAATATCATTCATTGCTTCCTGAGTAAAAAATGCTTGATGAGAAGTAATCAAAACATTAGGGAAAGATTGTAATAATTGAAAAGTATCATCCTGAATAATTGTGTCAGATAAATCTTTAAAGAAAATATTCTCTTCTTGTTCATAAACATCAATTCCAAAATAACCAATAATTCCAGATTTTATCCCTTCAATAGCAGATTTTGTATCAATTAATTGACCGCGACTGGTGTTAATTAACATCACTCCTCGTTTCATTTTATTGATAGTTTGAGGATTAATTAAATGATGATTTTCTGGTGTTAGAGGACAATGCAACGAAATAATATCAGAGCTTTCCAATAATTCAGGTAAATCTACATAACGAGCATCATCAATTTCTGCAAATTTGGGATTAGGATAAGGATCGTATCCAACTAAATGACAACCAAAACCATGTAAAATCTGAGCAACAATAACACCTATTTTACCAGTTCCGACAATTCCAACTGTACGACCGTGTAAATCAAATCCTAATAAACCATTTAAAGAGAAATTATCATCACGCACTCGATTATAAGCTTTATATAATTTACGGTTAAGCATCATCATCATCCCAACAGCAAATTCTGCTACTGAATAGGGAGAATAAACAGTCACTCGCATAACTTTAATACCAACTTCAGCAGCAGTTTCCAGGTCAACATTATTAAATCCTGTAGACCGCAAAGCTACTAGACGAGTACCCTGCTCCGCTAAGATTTTCAGAGTTTCAGCACCTAAATCATCATTTACAAATACACAAACTGCTGAACATTCCGTTGCCAAAGTAGCAGTTTTTGCCTCCAGTCGAGTTTCATGGAAAATAAAATCATGGTTAGCATTAGTAGCAGTATTAGCTGCCTCTAAAAATTGGCGATCGTATTTTTCGGTACTAAAAACAGCAACTTTCATTTTAATTAGGGAATAGGGAATAGGGAATAAGCGTAGTAGCTCGTCTTAATTAGGGAATAGGGAATAGGGAATAAGCGTAGTAGCTCGTCTAGACTAAAATTGTGGGTAAAAACCTAATCCCCCAACCCCCTTTCCCTAACTAGGTTGCTTCTCGGTAGCAGTGAGAAGGGGGAGAACACTCAGCCCTCTTCTTACAGGAGAGGGGTTGGGGGAGAGGTCTTCATTATACTGAAACTTACTCACAAAATAAATCTAGACACGCTAGTATGTTGGGTTGAGGAACCGAAACCCAACAAATATATAGCACTACGCATAAGTTAAAAGTCAAAAGGCAAAAGTCAAAAGTAATCTCTGAGTTGGTTTTAGTATTTAGAAATGTTCCCATCTTTGCTTCGACTGCTATAACTATCAACAATGATCTATCAGTTCCAGTAAAATGATTGTTGGGTTAAGCGTTAGCGCAACCCAACCTACTACTGCAACATTCTAGATATGAAAGTTGTATAGCATTCACCAGGGCGATTAGGAAATTCTAAAACTCTCAAATTGACTGACAGTAATAATTTAACTCCTAACTTCTGACTCCTGACTTCACCTAGTAAGGCCACTTCCAACTAACAACATCAGGTCGGTCAGCACCATACTCGTACGCATAGTTTTGACAAGAAATTTGCTCATTGCGTAAATGTTCTTTTACATGAGCACCTGCAACCTTTAGTTTGTCTACTCGGTCAATCACATCCATCGCAATACTGAAGCGGTCAATATTGTTCCGAATAGCTAATTCTAAAGGTGTATTAATATTACCCTTTTCTTTATAACCTCGGACATGGAGATTCTTGTGATTAGTGCGACGGTAAGTATAACGGTGAATCAACCAAGGATAACCGTGGAAGTTAAAGATAATTGGTTTATCCAGCGTAAACAAAGTATCAAAGTCGCGATCGTTCAATCCATGAGGATGCTCTGTTTCTGGTTGTAACTTAAACAGATCGACCACATTGATAAAGCGAATCTTCAAGTCAGGGAAAGCTTCTCGTAGAAGAACACTAGCAGCCAAAGCTTCCTTAGTCGGAATGTCTCCAGCAGTTGCCAACACAACATCAGGCTCCATTCCTTGATCGTTACTTGCCCAATCCCAAATACCAATACCCTTAGTACAATGCTTAATAGCAGCATCCATATCCATGTATTGTAAGTGCATCTGTTTGTCAGACACAATCACATTTACATAGTTTTTGCTCCGCAAACAGTGGTCAGCAACCGATAACAAACAGTTAACATCAGGTGGTAGATAAATCCGAGTTACATCTGGAGTCTTGTTAGAAACTACATCTAGGAAACCTGGATCTTGGTGAGTAAAACCGTTGTGGTCTTGTCGCCAAACTGTAGAAGTAATCAACAAATTTAGAGAAGGAATTTTTTCACGCCAACTAAGTTCATTGCACTTTTCAATCCACTTTGTGTGCTGACCCACCATTGAATCAATTACATGAGCAAATGCCTCATATGTAGAGAAAAAGCCGTGCCTTCCCGTCAAAATGTATCCTTCCATCCAACCTTCAAGAGTATGTTCGCTCAACATTTCCATCACGCGACCATCTCGTGCAAGCTCCCCACCATCCAAGTCTTCCGGTAGAAACTCTGCCATCCAAGTTTTCTTACTAACTTCATAAATAGCATTCAGTTTATTAGAAGTATTTTCATCAGGTCCGAATACCCGGAAATTATTCATGTTCTTAGCCATGACATCCCGGAGAAATACACCCAAAGGACGAGTATTTTCTGCTTCTATTGTTCCAGGCTTATCTACCTGTATACCGTATTCCTGGAATTTAGGCATATTCAATTGTTTGCAGAGAAGACCACCATTGGCATGAGGGTTAGCACTCATCCGACGGGCACCATAAGGAGCTATTTCTCTTAATTCTGCTTTAAATTTGCCATTTTCATCAAAAAGTTCTTCTGGTTTGTAGCTGCGCAGCCACTCTTCTAAAATTTTTAGATGTTCTGGATTTTTAGCAACATCAGTCATCGGTACTTGGTGTGCCCGCCAGAAACCTTCAACTTTGTGTCCATCAATTTCTGAGGGAGCTGACCATCCTTTAGGTGTCCGGAATATAATCATCGGCCACCGTGGCAGATCGGCATTGCCAGAACTCCTAGCTTCTTCCTGAATAGCTTTGATTTCTTGAACACAATGATCTAAAGTTGCAGCCATTGCTTGGTGCATAGTATCTGGATCGGAACCTTCTACAAAATATGGTTGATAACCATAACCCAAAAATAGATTTCTTAAATCATCGTGGCTGATTCTAGCTAAAATTGTAGGGTTGTTAATCTTATAACCATTCAAGTGCAGAATTGGTAAGATAGCACCATCTGTAATTGGATTTATAAATTTATTAGAATGCCAAGATGTAGCTAGAGGTCCTGTTTCTGACTCACCATCTCCTACAACTGGCACAGAAATTAAATCTGGATTATCAAGAATTGAACCTGTGGCATGAGAAATTACATAACCAAGTTCACCACCCTCATGGATAGAACCAGGAGTTTCTGGTGTACAGTGACTACCAATACCACCGGGGAAAGAGAATTCTTTAAAGAATTTTTCTAGACCTTGTATATTTTGACCTTTGTCAGGATAGACTTCTGAGTAAGTGTCTTCCAAATAAGTTGGGGCTAATACTCCTGGTGCGCCATGTCCAGGCCCAGACATATAAATCATATCGAGGTCAAATTTTTTGATAATCCGGTTGAGATGTATCCAGATAAATGCTTGACCAGAACTTGATCCCCAATGTCCGAGAATTCGACTCTTAATTTGTTCTGGTTGTAGGGGTTCGCGTAGTAAAGGATTCTTTTTCAGATAAATCATCCCTACCATTAAATAGCAAGAAGCGCGCCAAAAAGCTTGCATTTTGTAGAGTTCATCAGAACTCAGGGGCGTTCCTTCAACTGTTGAACGCGCCTGGCCAAAAGCACTGATCGAAGCTGTTTTTTCTGGAGTTGAGACCATTCTTTTCAGATTCCTTATACAAAATTCTGCCTCTTTAACCTAAGAAGCATAGCAAATACCCATTGTTTGAATTGAATGCAGCAATTTTTAGATATTTGCTTGTACTTATAGTCAAAGATTGCAGGACAAAATTAGTATCGTATCTAGTACGACCGACTATAGTTAAGTTCTACAATAAAATTGTTACATAAGATGGTTAAATTTTGCTTAAGTTTTGCGTCTACTATTATTATTTTTTCATCAAAAATCATATATACCAATTATATTCTGAGTTTGATAATTTTTTCTTATACCAATTATCAAAAAGAATGCTACAAAAATGAAATTAGAAATTTATAATGGTCTAGTAGGGAGAAATTCATAAATTGCTGCTACAATCCTAGATTTAACAAGAGTATCTATATATTTTTTCCATTTTTTTTATTCTTTATTATTCCAACTTCAGCACCTTCAATATTGGAGAATTATTTCCTATAATTGGTATGATAAAAGGGATGCCAAAGATTAAGGCTGATATATAAAGAAAATATCGTTTGACCATTATATCAATCAAGGAGTCATAAGTTATCGTTAAATAGACAATTTTATGGTTATATTTCTCAAAAAATTTTATACAGTTTCTTGAGCAGGTAGGGAGGTTGCATGGAACGTCCCTACAGTAAAGAGAAGTAAAAATATCAATAATCAACACTCTCCTGACTAATAATTATCAAAAAGATTATTTGGTAATGTTAATTACTTAATAATTGAACTGTCACCTAATTTAAGGATTAATTCATGGTAATTGGCATTATAGGTATCAGGATTGAATATCTCCAATAAAACAACTTTAGTAATGGGAAATAGATGTACCTAAAGCACTAAAAAAACAAATTAATAAATGTTTCAAGCCAAGTAATACTGATTTGATAAATGTTTGTTATAAATGGTAGGGACGTTGCATGCAACGTCCCTACGTAAGAGGGAAGAAGGAAGAAATATTAAAATGATAGATATAGCTGTCTAAAATGAATTACAGAAGCTCTTTTTAAGTATCTCCGATCAAGATGCACCTTTTTGTAGCATTCTTTTTTTTAACTGGTATAACCCTTGAATAAATCAAGAAGATGAATTAAAATTATGACAATATCTCTATATATCAGTACCCTTGAAGCAGACAGTGGTAAAGCTTTACTTGCATTAGGAATTATAGAACAAGCCTTACTAAAAACTACTAAAGTAGGTTTTTTCCGACCTCTAATTAGAAAAACATCAACAGGCAAAAAAGACAAAGAAATTGAGCTGATAATTACTCAATTTAATTTGCAACAAAACTATGAAGATTCTTATGGTTTATTAGAAAGCGAAGTACTTCAACTGATTAATCAACATAAACATGAACAAGTTTTAGAAAAAATAATTACTAAATACAAATCCTTAGAAGCAAATTGTGATTTTATTCTCTGCGAATGTTCTGATTATTTAGGTCAAAGTTTGGCTTTGGAATTCGATATTAATCGGGAAATTGTACAAAATTTAGGTTGTCCGATTATTCTGTTGACTAATGGTTACCAAAAAAGCATCGAAGAAATAACCAGTACCATTCAAATTTCTCTGGATGCTTATCAACAGAAAAATTGTCAAATTATGGGAATTGTAGTTAATAAAGTTGTCTCGGAACACATTAATGAACTTAACCAAGTATTAGCATCTGAATATGACCAATTCAACTATTTACTGTCTGTAATTCCTTACACCTCGAAACTGGAAAATCCACGAGTTAGGGAAGTAGCAGCACAACTTCAAGCATCTCTTATCGATGGAAAAAAGAAATTAGATAATCTTGTCTCTGACTATTTAGTAACAGCAATGCAAGTTTCTAACGCATTAAATTGGTTGGAGGAGGGTCAATTAATTATTACTCCTGGCGATCGCGGCGACCTAATATTGGCGATGTTACAAGCGGAGCATTCAGTTAATTATCCCTCTCTAGCAGGAATTTTACTATCGGGAGGTATTTCTCCTGCACCATCAATTCTAAAACTAATTGATGGTTTAGCTCATCCTCTACCCATTATCTCAGTAGAAACTGATACTTATACTACTGCTGCTCAAGCAAAAGAGGTAAAGGGTTCAATTGTTGCAGGTGATATCGAAAAAATTCGTTTGAGTCTAGAATTATTTGCTAAGTATGTTGATGGAACTCAACTAGACACGAAGTTGCATGAGATTAAGTCTCATGGTATTACTCCGAAAATGTTTATTTATAATTTGCATCAACAAGCAAAATCTCTCAAAAAACACATTGTTTTACCAGAAGGAGGAGAACCTCGTATTCTCCAAGCAGTCTCTTTTCTACTCAGTCAAGGAATAGTTGATTTAACTATTTTAGGTAATCGCAAAGATATTGAAAGTTCTATCAGAAAACATGGCATTAACTTAGATGTTAACACCCTCAATATCATTACACCGAAACAACACCCAAAATTCTCTGAATATGTGGAAACTTTCTATGAACTCAGAAAACATAAAGGAATGACGCTGGATGCAGCAAAAGATTACATGATAGATGTATCTTACTTTGGCACGATGATGGTTGAATGTGGGGATGCAGATGGCATGGTTTCTGGTGCAGTGCATACAACTCAACATACCATCAGACCAGCACTACAAATAATTAAAACTAAACCTGGTTTTTCTCTAGTTTCCTCTGTCTTTTTTATGTGTCTGGAAAGTCACATTTTAGTTTATGGAGACTGTGCAGTTAATCCTCATCCTAACCCTGAAGAATTAGCTGAAATAGCTCTAGCTTCAGCAGAAACTGCCTCTATATTTGGCATTGAACCAAAAGTTGCTATGTTATCCTATTCTTCAGGTTCTTCTGGTAAAGGGGAAGAAGTAGAAAAAGTTCGCCAAGCAACAGCGATCGCCCAACAACGCCAACCAGAGTTACAATTAGAAGGTCCGATGCAATATGATGCAGCAGTAGATGCTGCTGTGGCAGCTCAGAAAATGCCTGGTTCTAAAGTTGCCGGACAAGCAACAGTGTTTGTTTTTCCAGATTTGAATACGGGGAATAATACTTATAAGGCAGTGCAAAGAGAGACAGGAGCGATCGCTATCGGACCTATATTGCAAGGTTTGAAAAAGCCAGTAAACGATCTTAGTCGCGGTTGCAAAGTAGAGGATATCATTAATACTGTGGCAATTACAGCTATTCAAGCACAAAATATTTAGTAGTAATATCAAGTCCGGTAGTATAAGTATAATTGGAGAAGGAGTTATATCAAAGGAGATAGCATTGGTATAATAGACCTCTCCAGAAAATAAACTTGCTCTTTATTTAAGACAAGCTAGAGTTGTCAAATTCACTCTCCGAAATCATTTTTCGTATCTTTTTCGTGAAAATATATACCCTGTTCCCTACTAGCCACAAAAAATCTATATCTTTTTCACGCCTATGTCTAATTATATCAAGGGTGTTGAAACCCACCCCTAACCCCTCCCAGGATAGGAATTTGGGGAGTGTGGGAACATGGGGAAATTGGGTAATCTTGTAAAGATTTGGCAATGACGCGAAGATGGAAAATTTTTTTTATACCTACTTAATCGGATTTGATATTAGAAGGAAAGAGAATTTAGAAAGATTTGGTAATTTTCGTACTTGATATAAGTAGGGGTTTGGTCACCAAACCCCTATAATTAAAAAGACTTGTAAAACTAATATTTTTTATGTAATTGCTTCAGAGAAAGTTCCATATTCGCGGTAAGTTCTTGAGCAGCTTGCTTTGTCGAATTACCGAGATAATCTTTAACTTCTAAAGGATCGCCGATATTAACATGTACACCACAGCGCCAGGGTGGAGGTGCAGGATGATCGTATAAAATACTAATAGGAATAATTTTAAGATTCGGTTCAGCACCACTAGATATTACCTGTAGTGCTATACGGGAAACTCCTGGTTGAATAAAATGAATTTCATTATCTTCAGGATATATTTTTCCTTCGGGAAATAGTACCAAAATTTCCCCCTCTTTCAGGAGTTTAACACTATGACGAATACTAGATATCCCTGGATTATCGCGATCAACGGGAAAACCACCCAAGCGACGAATAAACCAACCTTGAAAACCTTCTGTTTGTTCTTGGGAAACCATATATCGCAGGTAACGGTTACTAACTAAACCTACCATATAAGCCATAATTAGAGGGTCCCACCGAGAACGATGAGTCGGCGCAAGGATAATTGCTTCTTTGTCAGTTGGAAGTTTTTCTTGACCCCTAACTTTTATGTTGAAATAAAAAGGTAAGAGAACTTTACATACAAGAAAGTAAGTTAAGGGAGTTAGCCAAGGTGAAAACCCAGGGATAATTTCTGGAGATGCTGGATAGTTTTGAGGTTTATTGTTTTCAGTCATTGCTATAACAGGGAATAGGGTATTGGTGAAATAAGGTATGAAATTCGTATCGAAGTAAGATTGATAGTAAGAAAAAAAGCTCTTTTAACTACTGACTAATGTAGGGGCGATTCGCGAATCGCTCCTACTAAAAATCATACAATCATTCACCAACGCCGAAATTAGTATTAAACTGCACCTCACTATCCATTTTCCCATCTCCTTAAATAGATCCATAACGTTCTTCTGCCCAAGGTTCACCACGTTTGTGATAACCATTACGTTCCCAAAAACCTAAATCTTCATTGTCTAGAAATTCTAGCCCATTAATCCATTTTGCACTTTTCCAAGCATAGAGATGAGGAACTACTAATCGCATAGGACCACCATGATCGGGAGGTAATGGTTCACCAAATAGAGTGTGGGCAAAGAAATTTTCTTCTCTAAGGAAGTCAGACACAGAAATATTAGTGGTATAACCTCCATAGCAATGTTCCATAATATGGATAGCTTTGGGGTCTAATTCTACATGAGCCATAAAATCTGTAACTTTTACCCCTGTCCACTGAACATCAAGTTTTGACCAACGAGTAACACAATGAAAATCTGCTGTGAAGTGGTTTTGTGGCATTGCTATTAAGTCTGACCAATTAAAGGTAACTTGTTTAGCTAAACCCCATACTTTTAACTCCCATTCGTCTTTACTAATATTAGGAGTCTCACCATAAGTTAGTACGGGGAAACCTTTAGCCAAGTGTTGACCGGGAGGAACGCGATCGCTTAGTTCTGCTTCTGGTTTGCGGAAAAATTTACCTAACATGATTGACAAGTTTGAGTAATGTACTTTGAATAACTTGGATTAACTATTTTAGTTTCTTTGAATAATTAAGATACCAGAGTTTTTTCTGGAATTGATTAGTTTACTAATGAATAAATTTTATAAGTTTCATCTTTGAGTTAATAATCTCAACTTTCATTTTTGTTGCTGACTCGAAACTGGCTAAGTCCCTATCAAGTCTGAGCATTTCAACTGTCCTAAATTTTGGCACTAAATTTACTTTATTCCCAATCTTAAACCAAAATTATTTCTCTGATTGAAAGTTGAGAAGAGGAAGTTTCTCTAGTTGGAGATGAGCGTGAACCGTAATTGAGGATTTTTTCTCCCTTTGCCAATTAATATTAAGTATCTATTTCATCAAATCAGACATTATTGTGTCATTATATGTCTCCAAAAATTAATCTCAAACTTGGCAATTCCTAAGCTAAAACTTAGTTAGCCCATATTTTTATTAGTTATAATATTGATCAATGTCAAGAATTCATAAATACTATAAATCAAATGAATATTACCTATATAATTCCCTTAAGTCTTTTTTTTCTAGCTATTTTTGTCAGTTTCAATACTGATGTCAAAACCTTGGATGGCATTCCTAGAATATTAGCACCTTGTATAGGGGTCATTGGATTAATTTGGTTTTTTAATGTGATTCCTTGGTTATTTCAGGTTGGGTTTGTACTAATTTTACTTTCTCTGAGTAAAACCTACTTACCAAATAACTAGAGTCTTTGGAAATCAACAATTTTAATTGTCTGCTAATTTTTGAAAGTATTTTCATAAAATTTTGAAAGTATTTTCATAAAATAGTGTTAGGGTAGAGACATTCCAGTGGAATGTCCTTCTTTAATGCCCTAACTACAAATTCTACACCAGTGGATATAAAAATAAATGGTAATTTTTACCAATTTTGTGAATTTTGAGATTCATCTTTAATTGGCAACCAATCTTGTCCTAACTGAATAGTTACATCTGACTTTAAATATCCCGTACTTTCTACAAAAACTTCTCCAAAACCTAGAGACTTTTGAACTGCTTGTGCAGCTTGAATATCTCCTTTCTGAGCAATAATTCGAGTTACTTCTAAAGGTTTACTCCAGGGTTTAGCAACTTTAACATTCCAATAACCAGAATCATTGAGAGACCTAACTAATTCATCAACTGTTTCCCAATTATCAGTGCTATCTTGAATTGCTACTCTAATATAGTTAAAGTCTAAGTTTTCTACTTCCCAACGATCATAACCAAAGTCAAAGTGTTTGGCTATCATATTATCTAGGGTTATCAAATCAGGCAACCAGTAACTAGCCTTATATTCTTCAGGATTGCTAAACTGACCAGGTACCATTAACATTTGTACATTAGGTCGCTTAATATTAGTAGCAAAATTCATTAAGGCTACTAATTCCTCTACACTCAAATTTGTATCAATATGAGACTGAATTACTGAAAGAATTTTTGGCAGTCGGGATAGAGTTTTCAGATTAACCGACTGTTCCATAAAAGCTCGCATCAAAAGTTGCTGCCTTTGGACTCGCCCAATGTCCCCTAAATTATCATAGCGAAATCTCATAAATTGTAGAGCCTGGTCGCCATTGAGATGTTGTTCTCCCTCTTTAAGATTAATATAGAGGTGTTGACTATCATCCTGATATTTCATGTCTTTAGGTACATGAACTTTCACACCACCAAGAGCGTCTATCAATTTTTCTACACCTTGTACATTGACTCTAATGTAACGGTCTATTCCTACCCCACCCAAAAGTTCACTAACAGCTTTTGCACTTTTGGCTGGTCCACCATAATAATTGGCCGCATTAATCTTGGTTAAGCCTCGATCTTCTACATAAGTTCGAGTATCTCTGGGAATAGAGAGTAAGGTTAACTTCTGATTTTCAGGGTCAAACCTTACCAGAAGCATCGTATCAGATAATCCTTTAAAAGAATTAACCAAAGCATGATATCCTAGATCTTGATCATGCGGGTATTCTTCTAAATCTGATGTTAATACCTTAATTCCTAACAACAATATATTGACAGGCCGAGTTAACTCTGGCAATCTCATACTGCTTTTGGCCAAATCTTTTTGAGAAAATACTGCTGCTTCTTCTGGAGATAGTCTTTGTTGCATTAGTGGGGTGCTAGAAAGAGATACTGCTAACAAAGCTCCTGCTGTGGCAGATATCATTGCCACTCCAGCTAAACCTAAACCTAAACCAAACCAACGTCCGGGAGTAAATTGGGAAGGTTGTTTCTGGTAATTTTCTGTTTTTGATTCTTTACTAGCGGTTGAATTTAAAAATTTATTAGCGGGCACTGGTTTCCTCACACACTAAATATTAAAATAGAGTTTTTTGTCAGAGAAATTTTGCTGAAAATCTCAATTTTCAACAGTTTAATAGAATATTTAACAATCATAAATGTTTACCTACCACTTTTTCTGCTATCTGGCTAATTCCTGGTAGCCATAAGGGTTGTCTTTTCCATATCCGAACCATTAGTCCGAAAGTAACTATAAAGTAGCTAGTAGTTAGTAGGCTATTTATTAATAACAAGGTGATAGTACCAGATTCCCCTATTTCGCCTCCTAATTGCAACAAGATATTTCCTAATAACCAAATTAAGGTTAGAGTCACAATTAATCGGCTTACTGCTCTATGTTGTAGACTAGCCTTTTGACGAAGCAAAATCCACATTGCGGGAAAGAAACCTAATATTGGAGTTACTAATAAAAATAGTTCTTGACGGTTGATGTGAGGATTTTCAAGTTGGTCGGTATTTTTCATCTTTAGTTATTTTGGTTATCGGTAAAAGTAAAATTTTTGGCAGTATTTAAATGCTTAAGCAAAATTAATTACTATTATTTATTCCCTGTAATTTTTACAGCATCAGCTTTTTAGTTTGAGAGTATGTGTAATTAATTTTGCATGACTACTTAGATAATTAAAATTAGGCAGATTATGCTTAAGCTAATATACATTTATATTGAGAATAGTAAATATAGCAATATGATTTGAGTTGTGAGATATTGGAGACTTTTAGGTATGGAGGCACTATTGCTACAGGAAAGAAGAAAAAAATGTATCTTCTTCATAAGATAATTGCTATATTCTATCCTTTTAAGGAACATCTCAATTCTCACATCTGATTCCTGATTGCTATATCACAGGAAAAAAGACTAGGGAAAGACATTTAATTGATCGGGATTTTTTTAACTCAATACGTATATTCACAGTTAAAATCTGCAACAGCTTATTAGTTATATCATAGTAATCAACCCAAATATTACTGCTATATTATCTATCTTTCTATATAGAAATAAAATAATTTTTCTCCAACTAATGAGATTTTAATTTTTATATAAAGTTTGTCAAAAAGCTTGAGGTACAGTTGTTTTTCTTCTTTTCTCTCTTGGTGCGCGTTCCCTCTCTTGGTCAGCATTCTCCTACGTCTGTCGCACCCCGCGGGGTTGCACCGCTATTCCCTGTTTCCCGAATTACTACGACTTACTCCCATTCTATGCAACGTCCTTACCTACTCATTAAAACAAATGAATTTTTTACCTCATAAGAGAGATGAGAATTGCTATATATAAAATAAATACATCCTAAATAGTTGTTGAGAATTTTGGTCAAACTTTAAATTACACTTCGCAGTCTTTTAGACTCTAACAATAGTTGGATAAAATTCCTCTTTAATCAAGCCTAAAAACTAAACTAGGACTTCTCCATCTACACATTCTGATAATAAATAATTAAATTAGTGTTAAAATTTACGGTAATCCAGTAAGTAGGAGAACATTTACTCTAATGACCACTACCGATAAGAAATCTATTGTTATCGCCCCATCTATATTATCAGCAGATTTTAGCCGTCTTGGAGATGAAGTCCGAGCTATAGATAAAGCTGGTGCTGATTGGATTCATGTTGACGTAATGGATGGCCGTTTTGTACCTAACATTACTATTGGTCCATTAATTGTCAAAGCACTTCGTCCTGTTACTCAAAAACCTCTTGATGTCCACTTAATGATTGTGGAACCAGAGAAGTATGTTGAAGATTTTGCTAAAGCAGGTGCTGATATTATCTCTGTTCATGCAGAACATAATGCTTCACCTCATTTGCACCGAACTCTAGGCCAAATTAAGGAATTGGGTAAGCAAGCAGGTGTTGTTCTTAATCCTTCCACACCTCTAGAATTAATTGAATATGTTCTAGATTTGTGTGACTTAGTATTGATTATGAGTGTGAACCCTGGTTTTGGAGGCCAGAGTTTTATTCCTGGGGTATTACCTAAAATTCGTCAGCTCCGTCAAATGTGTGATGAGCGGGGACTCGATCCTTGGATTGAAGTTGATGGTGGCCTGAAAACTAATAATACTTGGCAGGTACTAGAAGCTGGTGCTAATGCTATTGTTGCGGGTTCTGCTGTGTTTAAGGCTGATGATTATGCAGAGGCAATTAGTGGTATTCGTAATAGTAAGCGTCCTGTTTCTGTTCCTGAACCTCAGTTAGCTACTGTGTGATAACAAAAAATACTGTTTAATAAAAAATTATTTTAATTAAAAATGGGTTTTACAATCCATTTTTAATTTTTTTGAGCTTGATTTATAATTTATAATTTAGGATTTTTAGTAAAATTTGTAGTGGGCTGACACACCTTAAGTGTTGCATTAGAAAAAAATTGTCAAACCTTGCCATAAAAAGAACTATACGAAAAAAGGGCTATGCACGGTTTTAGCTGTGTCAATCCAATACTATTGCGTATAGAGCAATAGTTAATTCATTTCCTGAAGCACCCCGCCACGGGAGATGAATAGTTAAATTTCTCTACTATTGCGTATAGAGCAATAGTTATTTCATTTCCTGAAGCACCCCAACACGGGAGATGAATAGCCAAATTTCTCTACTATTGCGTATAGAGCAATAGTTATTTCATTCCCTGAAGCACCCCAACACGGGAGATGAATAGTTAAATTTCTCTACTATTGCGTATAGAGCAATAGTCAATTCATTTCCTGAAGCACCCCACTACGGCAGCTGAATAGTCAAATTTTATTACTGGACTGACACACCTTAAATGTTGCATTATAAAAACGCTCAAACCTTACTATAGCCAGAACTATACCAAAAAAGCGCCCTCGACAGTTTTAGCTGTGTCAGTCCATTACAAATTTTGCTTTTGTCTCTTGCAAGACGAGGCAAAATATCTACTGAGTAACTTTAGCTAAAGTCTCCTCCATTTGAGAGAGTTTTACTGCACCAGAAAAAGTTTCTCCATTCATCACAAAGAAAGGTGTACCAGAAACACCAATTTTTTGAGCTAATTTCATATCGTTTTCAATTGAAGTAGTCGCTGCTTCAGATTCGCGATCGCTATTAAACTTTTCTATATCTAAATCCAAATTATTAGCAATCTCTACATATAATTCTTCTCCTAATTTATCTTGTTGTTCAAATAAAGCATCGTGATATTCCCAAAATTTTCCTTGTTGTTGAGCTGCCCAAGATGCTTTTGCTGCTGGTATTGCTTGGGGATGAATTCTTGTTAAAGGTAGATGTTTAAATACTAAAGTTACTCTATCTTGATGCTTATCCATAAATTTTTTGAGATTTTCCTGTGCTTTGGCACAAAAAGGGCATTGAAAATCTGAGAACTCAAATAGTACAATTTTTTGAGCAGTAGAACCAAAAGTTGGAGAGTCACCAATTTCTTCTTGAGGATTATTTTTAAATTCTTGTAATATTTCCTGTCTACTAGCTTGCTGTTGTTGCTGTTGTTGCTGTTGATAAGCTTGTACTGATTCAATAATTGCTTCTGGGTTATCGCGAAGAATCTGTAAGACTTGTTTTTCTAATTCTGAGTTTGTTGGATTATTTGTTAATTGAGCGGAAGAATTACAACCACTAATTGTAATAACAATACTGAATATTGCTATCAAGTAGAAAACTTTGAAGTTTTGTAGATGAAATTTAGTAGAATAATTACTCATAATTCTCAATTTTATGTCAAACAAATTACTAATATAGAGTGGTTTTATTTGAATCCTGTAGAAAGCATTTTATAATTTGGGAAAAATATAGATAAAGCTTTTACTTTTTTTATCTATTTCTCAATTTTTTACAAATCATTTAGAAGGTATCTGTAAAATAAATCTAAAGAAACGCCTCAAATATCGAGTATTCGGTGGGTTACGGCGGCCGGCGGCCGGGGAAATATTATTTTATTTCGTGAGATTATTCCCGCCTAACCCACCCTACATCAAGGCTTAATTTTTTATTTATAGATACCCTCTTAATACTGCTATAAATCTAATTGAAATAACATTCGTACCTGTGCCAAATTAATCTAAGATTTTTTATGAATGAACATCGGATACTGGGAACAGGAAACAGAAAATTATAGTTGGTTATTTGAGCAGTGGATATAAAAATAATTATGTCTACTTAGTCAATCTAAATATCAAATATAAAATTAATATTCTTTAGACATCTGCGATAATTAAAAATAAAATCAATTATTGTGCATAAATCATTAATTATTTCCCACTACTCCCTACTCTCTCTTTTCCGGAGAGGTCTTTTGATTACTTAATTAATATATACAGCCTTTTTCTATTCGATTAAGTATTAAATTTATAATTTTAGGAGATAGGCTAAGGATAGTATTTTACCTGACTTGGATCAAAAACTATCTATAGAAAACAAAATAATGACAATATAGTTTTAGGTATTCCTCAGACGAATCATTCCAAATAATTATTCTAGCCAAAGATAATTTACCGAATAATTAAGGTTTAAAGCCTATCATTTAAAGGATAAACAAGCAGTCGTTTGCGGAGCATGACCTAGGATGGGATGGATAGCTTACCTAACCATATTCAATCGACCAAGATAAGAAAAAATTTTCCCTACTGCGTCAATCAAATCCGTTTTAGGGAGAGGTAATTATCAATTATTCATTATCAATTATCAATTATTGAAGGTATCTACAGTTACCTTTGCCATAAACTTATAGTTTGCCAAAATATTTGAAATCTTGACAAACACAGCAAATTAATAATCCTTAGACACGCTTTCTAAATTAGATTAATAGTTAAATTCTAATCTAAAAAACCCATCAAGCCTTCACTATCAATTTCGTTAGAAGCAACTGGACGATTCATCAAAGTTTGCTCAACTTTGAGATGATTAGTACCAATTGGACGAACTCCAGAGGCTGTAATTGTACCATGAACTTCTAATCCACTAACTACTACTGGACGAATTCCAGAAGCAGACATTGTATGGTCAACTTGAAGACCAGTTGAAACTATCGGACGATTGGAAATTGTACGGGTATACTTAAGATGAGTTGTACCAATAGGACGATTTCCTGGTAAGGCTAATTTTCCAGAGTCTTGAGTCCCTTGTGCTTCTTTCTCCTGTACTGGTTTGGTCTCTACTTGTAAAGTGGTGCGTTGTTGAGACCCTTGCTCCAATTTTGTTGGCTGACTACTTTGGGTATTAGGTTTACTGCTAGTATCAGTAGTTTTATTAGTTTCTGTCATAGTTCCATTAGTGCTCATAATTTTACATCTCCATCATTAAATTTGGTTTATCCATACATAATCAGAACCACTACTTTTGACTTTTTGGCCTTCTGACAAATATAATTGTTAAATTTTAATAAACCTGTAGTTATTCTAACCATACTTAAAGCAGAAAAACATAGTTTTGTTAAAAAATGCAACATCTATGGAGACTGTGGATCGACAAAATATAAGATATCTAGTCAAATCTTTCGTAGAACTGTCATTATGATAGAGATTGAGCAATATTCCATAACTATTTGCTAATGTCTAGCTGTAATACTAATCCTCAAAAGTTTTCATCTACTTACGAAGATGGAAAAAATAACGTTCACAGAGAACTATAAGTACTCAATACCTAGCATTTATTGGGGAATAGCAAAAATAAATTATCCAATTCAAAAATTTGATCTGGAAAGTTTCGCTGTATAATTTCCCTACTCTCTGCTCCCTGTTCCCTACTACCTAAATCAATGGTAATACCATTTCTCAAAAAGAATGCTATATCTAATTAGCTGGGGAAGTGTGGGGGGGTTAGGGGATAAGTAAAAGTAGGAATAATCAATACTGACCGATTAATAATTGTCAAAAAAAGACTTTAAACCTTGGTAAATATTTAACTTTTGAAGCATAGCTGAAGCGTAGCATTACTTTTAGTAATTGGTATAATTGTATATTTTTTTTATGAAATTTCTTACAAGTAAATAATATTTATAAATAGAAAATCAAAATATAGTAAAGTTTATGATGTTTTAGGATTGAGAATGGCAAGTAATAAGTCCTAATATTCAATTTCCTTTTTTTTTCGCCTCCATATTACTGGAGGTACTGATAACTGATAACTGATAACTGAAATGACCATGCCAACAAAAACTCCTACTCTTATAGCTCTTGACTTTGATGGCGTTTTATGCAACGGGTTGATTGAATATTTTCAAACAGCTTGGCGTACCTACTGTCAAATTTGGCAACCATCTGATGAAATACCTAATAATGATTTAGCAAAAAAATTTTATCGGTTACGTCCTGTTATTGAAATTGGTTGGGAAATGCCTGTTTTGATTCGATCTTTAATATTAGGTATTGAGGAAGAAAGTATTTTTCAGAAATGGCAAGCGATCGCTGAAAAGATTGTTATTGAGGAAAATTTAGATCGAGCAGAAATAGGTGCTTGTTTAGATCGTACTAGGGATGAATGGATAGTAAAAGATTTAGAAGGATGGCTATCTTTACATGAATTTTATCCAGGAGTAGTCGAAAAGTTAAAAAAATTGATGGTATCGGAGGTTAAACCAGTTATTGTGACAACTAAGGAGGGAAGGTTTGTTCGTTCTCTACTGCAAAAACAAGGTGTTAATTTACCAGAAACGGATATTATTGGAAAAGAATGTAAACGTCCGAAATATGAAACTCTGAGAATTTTACTGGCAGAATTAGGTGAAGGTGCAATTATTTGGTTTGTTGAAGATAGATTGAAAACTTTACTATCGGTACAAAAACAACCAGATTTAAAAGAGGTAGAATTATTTTTGGCAGACTGGGGTTACAATACTGAGAAAGAACAAGATTCTGTAGCTCAACATCCACCTATTCATTTATTATCTTCTGCTCAGTTTTGTCAGGATTTTTCTGTATGGAAATAAAGAATTGAGAATTGAGAATTGAGAACTTAGAATTGAGAAGTTGTTTTTCAAGGGGGAATTTTGAGCAACACTCCCAAAAAAACTTATCCTTAAAAGGTAGGGTTTTAAACAATTAAGAATTCTGAATTGAGAACTTAGAATTGAGAAGTTGTTTTTCAAGAGGCAATTTTGAGCAACATTCCCAAAACATTGAGAATTCTGAATTGAGAATTGAGAAGTTGTTTTTCAAGGGATAATTTTGAGCAAAACTCCCAAAATATTTCCCCTTAAAAGGCAAGGTTTTAAACAATTAAGAAGTTGTTTTTCAAGGGATAATTTTGAGCAAAACTCCCAAAAAAATTTATCTTTAAAAAGCGGGGTTTTAAAGAATTGAGAATTCATAATTCATAATTTAGAACTTAGAATTCATAATTAAGAAGTTGTTTTTCAAGAGATGATTTTGAGCAAAACTCCCAAAAAAATTTATCTTTAAAAGGGATAATTTTGAGCAAAACTCCCAAAAAATTTATCCTTAAAAAGCGGGGCTTTAAAGAATTGAGAATTCATAATTCATAATTCATAATTAAGAAGTTGTTTTTCAAGGGATAATTTTGAGCAAAACTCCCAAAAAAATTT
>NZ_JBNHEP010000042.1:34414-39928 GCF_050015995.1 Dapis brunnea BLCC-M229
ATCTTTAAAAGGTAGGCTTTTAAAGAATTGAGAATTAAGAAGTTGTTTTTCAAGGGATAATTGTGAGTAAAACTCCAAAAACATTTCTCCTTAAAAGGCGGGCTTTTAAAGAATTGAGAATTCACAATTTAGAATGAGGAAGGTAGCTTAAAAATCAGGAAAAAACTTAAAATTGGGAAATAGTATTATTCTACTAAGTTAGAACAATTTTCATAAAGTATAGAATACAAAATTAATAGCTACAATCTTTAGTAGGGAAGTTACATGGAACATCCCTACTTTCATCAAACAACAACTACTTAACGGTACTTTGGCAAAAAATATGTTAAGAACAACATCAAACCCTTATATAGTCTAGGTTTTACATTTAATCAACCTTTTTCCTGATATATCTAGGTTTGAGCCATTTTTAGCCTGAGCAACGTATTTCCCTTACCCCTACTAGCTTTGAAGGCATTTTCACTGTGAAAAATATCAAAGTACCGTTAATTCTCTAAAAAATAGGAAATTAAAATTATGCTAGACCTGACAAAACTAGCGCAACAAATGCAAGGGATGAGCCAACATCTGACAAAAGAAGCGATCGCTGCTCAAAATAGGTTAGACATAGCTAAACAATTATTGGAAGAGGCAAAAAATGAACAAGAAGAATTATTAGAATTAGAGGAAAGTTGGAGCGATCGCATACTTTTTAATCCTGCTATTCCTATAGAATCTTTAGATACTTATCCTCTGATTAATTCTCCTCCTAAAATTCATACAGTCTTAGCTACAGATGGTTCTCAAATAGCACCAAGTCACCATGAAATTGCTTATTGTTATTTGTTAAATATTGGGCGAGTAATGTTGCATTATGGTGAAAGTATTTATCCACTTTTAGATAGTATTCCAGAAATTTTTTATCAGGCAGATGACCTTTATATTTCTCGACAATGGGGAATTAAAACTGAAGAATGGATGGGTTATCGACGGACTATTTCTGAGGCTTTGGTTTTGGCAGAATTAGGTTGTGAATGGAGGAAAAATAATTCTGATAATTTAGGTTCGCCAATATTAGCTATGGTTGATGGTTCTCTGATTTATTGGTTCTTAGAATCTTTGCCTTCTGAAGCCAGGGATAGAATTTTAAATCCGATTTTAGATGCTTGGAATAAATTAAAGTTAGCTGGCATTCCTTTGATTGGTTATTTGAGTGCTTCTCGCAGTAGTGAAAGTTTGTCTTTTTTACGTTTAAAGGCTTGTATTTATGATGAACCTGACTGTGTTAGTTATTGTCCGAATGTTGGTTTAGGGGGATTTGGTTTTACGGAAAAAGCTCCTTGTCAGTCATTTGAACCGTTGCGAGATGTAATATTTTGGGGTTCAATATTACAGCCTGGGCAGAGGAGTCCTGTATGGCAATCTTCGGCTAGAATTTTGGATTTATATGGGGATAATATTATCTATTTTTGTTATGTGAATGTTGGTACGGAAGTTGCCAGAATTGATATACCTGAATGGGTAGCTGAGGATGAAGAAATGTTAGAGTTAGTGTTAGGAATGATGTTAGCTCAAGTGCAAAAAGGTTATGGTTATCCCGTGGTATTGGCAGAAGCTCATAATCAGGCGGTGGTTAGGGGAGGCGATCGGGTGAGTTTCTTTGCTTTATTGGAGCAGGAAATGATTAAGGCGGGTTTGAAAAATGTGGGAACTTCTTATAAGGAGACTCGGAAGCGGGGCAGTATTGCTTGAATTTAGAAGTGTGTAACAGGATCAGGACTTACGCAAGGGTACTATATATAGAGTGTAAAAACTATAACGTTATGGTTTGTAACACTACATACATGGTCTCTGCGTAAGTCCTAAGGATAATAAAGTTGGTAAGTTAAGAATAAAGTTAGTAAACTTAAGGGAGAATTTGTACTATCTTAAGTTTATCCTTACTGCTTAATAACCGATAATACTCTTAAATATTGGCAACTATAAACCCAAGAAATTTACCAACTTTATTATTCGAGAAAATAGAGGTTTTATGTAAGTTTATTAATTTGCTTACAAAAACTTACCAACTTTATTTTTATAAAGTGCGTTTGATGCTATGTAAAGTTAAGCTTTTGAGGTATTGAATTTACCAACTTTATTATTTTACTACAAGTGAGGGGGAATTTTCATTTTTTTGAGAGTCCAAATAACTGTAGGGGTTTAGTCTCAAAACCCATTACCTTTGATACTCAACGACGGAATTTTAATCTCCAGTTGTTATAGGTCAAAGAAGAAAAATGAGAGTTTTTTGGCGATCACTCCTTGACAACCAAACAGACACTGTAGGGTTTTGGTCTCCCAACCCTGATATCATGTCTCGTAGAACAGTTATAATTAGGCTCGTAGTTTTGCTCTAACCCATAATAATATTGGGTTAGAGCAAAACTACAAACAAAAACTTGATTTTAAGTAATTATCTATCTAAAATTGTTTTGTGGTGGGGCGATGTTTGGGGGTGGTGTTGTTTTTGTTGGGTTGAGATATTTTCAAACGCCACAAGTTTCTGTGCAAAAAGAAAGGGAGTTGGAAAGGCGACTGAATACTCAGAGTCACAGACAAAGGGAGTTGGAAAAGCAACTGGAGAATGAAACTTGTAGACTGTAACATCTACAGGTTTCAGCCGCCAAATTCAGTTATCAGTTATTAGTTTCGGATAATTTATTTATCCTTACTTGTTCTATATCAGTTATCAGTTTTTAATAACCAATTTATCTCAGACATCAGAAGGTTATCATATAGAATCCGGTTGAACACTCATCATTGCGACGATGGGAAGCAATCTGGGCGCACCTCTGAGATTGCTTCCTTCCACTCCGTTCCAGTCGCAATGACGCAGGCTATAGTAATTATCGGGATTCTATATCAGTTATCAGCTTTCCTCCTAAAGTCGAATAAAATATATCGAACGTTCGATATATTTTATCTATCAAACTTTAGTTAACTTTCAGCCTAATGCACCATCAGATTATCTATAAAAAAGGTGCGCTATTTCAGTTATCAGTTATCAGTCCAGTAGGGTGTGTTTTCGGCTAAGAGCCGACATGAAACGCTGCGCGACATGAAAAGCGTTTGCGCAGCATTCAGCAGGAAAGCGTAACGCACCATCAGATTATCTAACATCCAAAAAAAATGTGCGTGACGGCTAAATTTCTTGAGTTTCCCCAAAATTGAAAAGAGGATGCCGTCACACACCCTACAATTTTCTGACTTCTAACTTCAAGATGGCGATCGCCACATTCAAACCTCCCTCAAAAATAAATCTAGTAGTAACGCACCATCAGATTATCTTAACATCCAAAAAAAAGGTGCGTGACGGCTAAATTTCTTGAGTTTCCCTAAAATCGAAAATGCGAAAGTATTCTAACCGCTCTTGTATTTTTTCGCATCGTCTAGGAGGATACCAATCTTCTCCCATAGATATCACAATCTCTAACCAGGGTTGTTTTTTCTTGCCATTGTCATACATCACCGTCCAAATATTTGTCTCTTCTCGTAACTCGCAAGAAAAGCTGTCTGTTTTTGTCACTGTCACATCAGAAGGGGGTAGACTTGGCATTAACTTTATACCCAAGCTACCCATATCTATCAATAATGAAATTGCAGCAATTATTAGACCTGCTACCCCTACTCCTACTCCTGCTACTGCTACAGTATTTTGATTTAGCCTCACCAGTTTCTCCTTATTTATATCTATATATATAGTTGATAGTTGTTATAAATATTTTTTTAGGGCATCGAAATAGACCCCCCCAATATTTTATCCAATGTTCTGTGAGGAGTTTTCGGAAAGGTTGAGCTATGAGAATTAGGAGGTGAGTTTTGTGAATTATCTCAGTTAAAGATTAGGTGCTTTGCTCTAGTGATGCCTCTTAAACTACTACCCTCAAGGTGAGCGTGTAGAACCATACGCATTTGTTCAGGTTGAATTTTTCGACGATAGTAGAGCGTGTCAAAAGTATCGGTGAAAGTTTGTAGGCATTCAGGACAGTAATATCGTTGATTTCCTTTACTGGTTTTTCCATGACACGCGAGTTTTCTTATGGCCACATAGAGGACATTCCATGATGATTGAAAGTATTTAGGGACAATAATCATCTGATCATTCCCACACTTTCCTGATGCACTACCGTCAAATTTTGCTGTTGCTGTCGCGGAGACAAAAATCCACAAAATCTATTATTTCTAAAACTTTGTCTGGAGGCAAACCCCGAATTTTTCCAATTAGTATTTTTTCCAACTCGGTGTAAATATTTGTGTGTTTCATTATTTATATCTATAATATCGGTACTTTGATATTTTTGACAATGAAAATGGCTTCAAGCTCAATAGGGATAAGGTAAATACATCAGTAGGCTAAAAATAGCTCAAACCCAGATATATCAAGAAACAGGTTGATTCAAAGTAAAATCATTGCTGTGTAAGGTTTTGATGCTATTTTGAACATATTTTTTACTAAAGTCCCGATATTATGTACTTTGTTTTTTTGATTCATGTACTCTGGGAAAAGATGGCAAAGTTAACTATGAATATAGGTAAGTCAACATTTGCCGATCCTACTATTACCTTCTATTTTTCCATTAACGAATCTTCCTTCGCCAAAAAAGACTCCAAAAAAATCACAGCTCACTCTCCAGAAAAATTAGACTTTGCCAATATTCCTTCACTATTCTGATAAACAGTCGTACCATTTCGTAACGCTTCAATTATATCTCGCAACGCCTGATAACCATCCACCCCTACATCCAAAGTCAACAATAACGGACAACCATCACCACTTAATTTAGTTTTTGCACAAATAACCTCTTGGTTTGGAGTTTTGGAGTCATCGCGATATTCCAGAGCAACTAAACCATCTTCCCGAAAACTATTTAACCGCCCTGCTACTCTTTCGCATCGTTCAAGTGGTTTCCAGTTTCCATCCATCGATCTGAGCATACCTAACCAGGGTTGTCTATTTTTACCATTGTCATACATGACCGTCCAAACTTGTCCATTTATATTAGTATCTTCTCTTAGTTCGCAGTAAAAGCGGTCAGTTTTTTTCACTAACAAAGGCGACCAACTTTGAACAATCTCAATACCTAAACTGCCCACATCCATTAATAATGAAATTATAGGAATTGTCAGACCTACTACTCCTCCTATTGCTGCAATTTTCATATCCCGTCTCACACTCACGATTTTCTCCTATCTATATATATAGTCGCTATAAATATTTTTTCAGGATGTTGAAATATAAACTCCTAAGATTTTATCCAATTTTGTCTGAGCAGTTTACGGAAATGTTCAATTATTAATACAATTAAGAGAAAAGTTTTGTTAACTTACAGCGCTTTTCAAATTTATGAACCACATCGTCACAACTAAAACCCAGTAGAGAAGTTCCATGGAACGTCCCTACTGTGGTCTACCGTGCAGGAAAACCGCTGTAATTATTGACTAGTGGGACTTACACAACTTAACTGGCCAAATTAGACTATAATGCTTGGTCTA
>NZ_JBNHEP010000043.1:0-9908 GCF_050015995.1 Dapis brunnea BLCC-M229
TTTTGACCACTTATTCCTCTCACTATTGGACGTATATGGTGTTGATTTAAACTTACTATTCTGTCATCTATTCGCACTTTGGTAGTGCTCCCACATCTATTGTTGCTGACGATATACTTCACTCACTACCAACAACATTTTATAAAGTCTATTACTCAGACTTTATAGACTGGCATCTTTCTCTATTAGCAGCTCTATAGTGGTTAAATTTTTACCAACATATTTCAGTTTTTTTTTCAGGGCTTTCCTGATTTATTTACGAGTAGGTCGTCTTTTTTTTGCTACCTTTAAGTATTCTTTTATTGCTGTTTGACGGTAAGTAATAGGTTTTTTCTTAAACTTGCTTTTGAGGGGTTCATATAGAATATCTATGATTTTTTCTGTTTTAATTCTGGCTTGATTTAATAGATTTAAGTCTGTGGGATAGCTGATATCAGCCGGAGCGCAGATAGCATCTATGATTAATTTACGTTGATTTTTGATTGACTTGATTTCTTATAAATTTTGTGTTTTTTTTCTCTTCACCTTCCTTTTTTTTGACCGTATATGAATTAATTTCATTGATTAAATCCGCACAAGCATCTTTCTCTAAAATCAACTAATATTGAGGCATCAAATGGAGCTTGCTTGTTATAGGATTCAAGGCAGATAAGATACTGTAAATAAGAATTTTCCTTGATTTTTTCTACTGTTTCCCTATAGCTTATCCCTAACTTTTATTTAATAATTAATGCCCCTAATACCATTCTAAAAGAGCAAGCAAGTGCTCCTCTTTCCACAGAGAAATTAATTGCATATTTATCTTCATATTTCTCCCAAGAAATTAAACTAGCCATCAATACCCAACGATTGTCTGGGGATAATTGGCTATTAAATGGCAGTTCAAAATTTTCTGGTACCATGTCACCTTGGCCTACTTTTCTGTACACGTTGGGTGCAGCATAGATACCTGGTTTTTGGTGTATTTTAGCTGAAAATAGGGCACAATTTATGATTTAAAACGCCTTAAATCTTAACTGTGTAAGTTTTTGAGATTTAATCAGCAAGCCCTAATTATTCATTGTTTAGACTGTTGCCGACCTGAAAATTTTTAATTATTGAAATAGCTAACTATTAACAAATAGTAATCTTGATGTTAAAAATCTATCCATCCAAGCTTCTAAATAAACTTGATTTTCTGCTTGTTCTTCTGGATTTTCTGTATCTAAAGGATGAGGTGCTAAACCCAAAACGGCAGCCGTTGTTACACAAAACATTGACTTCTGAAAAGTCTCACAAATTTTCACTCGTAAATTATCTGTACCTCGGTTAGTTTTTTGATAAACTTCTAGAAGATAATCTGGCAGAAAATGTCGCATATCTTGCATTAATAATGTAGGTGGAATTCCCGCACCACCAATAGGTAAAGGATCGGCATACAAAGCACCATAAGTAAATTGACTTTGATTGGGGTCAATTTGTTGAGCTTGAGCGTTATATGAAACTGTTCCTAAAAATGGTGTTCCTCGGAAGAAAACTGCTTCGACATAGGGAACTGCTGTATCTGCTAAAAAGGTTAAACCTACTGATTCGGGAATTATTTCATAACGTTTACCTTTGATATTTACAGCAAAGGTAATTGGTAAATTTGCTGCTGCAACTAACCCTGATAAAATATGATTTACTACTTGAGGAATAGATTTCATTTTGCCTTGGTCATATTTATCAGATAGAGTCATAAATATATCACTCATTACCCGCCAAAATTGACCTAAAGCACTGTAATAAGCTTGTTGACCTACCATCTCTGGTAAAAATTCTGGAAATAATTGATTGAGTGGCATTAACATCAAATTTCCTGTAATTTCAGCATCTATAGCTGCTTTTGCTAGTTGTTTAAATTCGGCTGAATCTAAATATTTATCCAGACCTCCACCTCCATGCCATAACATTCCCCTCATGCAATATTCTGCATATTCATAATTAATTCTGTCATGCCACCAAAACTTCAGTAATTTACCTAATGAAATTTTGCCATTGAAGTATTTGAAAAAGGGAAACATTTCTAAAAATTGATGTTCGGCAATGTAAATAAGATTTTTGGAATAAGCATCTAATACAATGCCGTAACTTTTTAAAATCCCGACAACTTCTAAGACATTTTCTGGAGTATCTTTTAGCAGAGCTTGACCAGATTTTAAGCGATTAATATATGCTGAAAGTGGATGATTTTTACATTTTAAAACTGTATTTGTCATAATTTTTTTCCTGAATTTGTTTTTTTAAATCTGCTTAAAACTTAGATTCCGCTGGATTTAACAATCTCCGTGCCCTAAATCTTTAGCCCTATATTATATCACGATCATGTTCGGTAAAACACTTATAATACCACTTTAAAAAAGAATGCTACAAAAAGGTGCATCTCTATCAAAAATGCTTAAAAATAACTGCTCCAATTCATTTTAGACAGTTATTTCTATCATTTTCCCTTTTGTTTCAAAATTTACTCCTTCTTCCTTCTTCCCTCTTCCTTACTTCTACCATTTGTATAGCAAAGAAATAGTTGGTTAGGACAATACTCAAAGGTACAAGGAAACGGTTAACAGAAAATAGGAATAAAAAAATGTCCTAAGTATCCCTTTCCTTGCTATAACAAACATTTATCATGCTTGGTATAATAAGACTTCGTTGTTGCGATTTAGCCTTCGTAGGTTATTTGCAGCGCTAAAGCGCAACTATAAACAAAGACTTTTTTTATAACTATAGTCATTCCAGTTAAGATTGAGACAAGGTTTTCTTGCCTTGAAAGAGTTTCAGTTAAAAAAGTGCTCCAGTTTTATTCAGAATGACTATAATTATCCAATTGTATCTAATGTGGATACTAGCTTAATTGTAAATGGGAAACAGATTAAATCAATGAATCGTTGCTATAGCGCTACGCATTAAGGTTAGGACATTTATACATCCTGAAACCCTTTGACACTTTACTATTCCCTATTCCCTATTCCCTATTCCCGATTCAAGTAGCGCTATACAACAAACAGATATCAACTATTAAAGAAAATCAACCTCAAAGATTTTGGTCAAATAGACTAGCTGCCATTACAGAAAAACGTAACCGCAAAATGGGATTTGGGTATTAATAAAGCAGCCAGAATAGAAATTAATCATTGCTTAATTTGGCAGATTGGTACAATAGTTTTTGGTGGGAATCAAGGTCAGAAAAATGAAATCAAATTAGGAAATAAAAATAATTCAGAATTTGTACCAATTCCTACAGCTAGACTTAAACAGAGAATAGCTAAATTATCCTCTGAATATGGAATAATATTTATAGAAACACCAAGAAAGTTATACAAGTATTGCTTCATTTTTAGATGGTGACAATCTACCTAATTATGGTGAGAAACCCGATGATTGGAAACCTAAGTCCTTCAGACAAGCTTCGCTAACAGGAAAAAGAATAAAGCGATGCAGCGCGGTCTTGGGGAGGCAGTGCGGTCTTGGGGGTTCCCCCCATGAGCAACTGCCGTGGTTTCCCCCATGAGCGACTGCATCAAGACAGCGTGGTTTGTATAGGAGTGGTAATAATTGTTTAGTCAATGCAGACTGTAATGGAGCTGCAAATATCATCACAAAAGTAAGCAGAAAGCTAAGTTTAAACTTAAGCCGACTGTGTAGGGGCACAATGAAATTGTCCCCAAAGAATATATCTTTGGTCAGCTAAGAACAGACGGAGCAACAGGATAAATCAGTATTGCGTAGTATCAACTTAGAATCCCCGTGACTTAAGTCCGGGGAGTAGTCAACCTATTCAGAATAGTTATCGATCAGAGCTTGAGCAGCGATCGCCGACCTATCAATAACCTGTGATAATATAGGTTGACTGACACTCATTGTATTTGCTTCAGTTTCAGTCCAACGCACCACCCAGTTAGGTTGTATTCCTAAAACAATAATCAGAACTGTCAAAATAATAGCTGGTATTCTATCTGGGCATTGCACTGGAGGCAGATTAATTACTATTTCAGATAACCTACCGAAAAATACTCGATTAGCTAAAAGCAAGAAATAGGCTGATGTTAATCCTGTTCCGATCATACATAGAAGAGTAGGAACTGTAAAAACATTGAAACTGCCTCTAAACACTAAAAATTCCGAAATAAATCCAGCCATTCCCGGAATACCAGCACTTGCCATTACTCCCAAAATCATTAGACTACCAATCATTGGTAAACCTTGTTCTGGGTTTAACAGACCCCGCAATACATCTATATCCCTTGTACCTGCTTTTTTGTAGACTACTCCCACTAATAAAAATAGTAAAGCAGAAATTAGACCATGGCTAATCATTTGGAATATTGTTCCCAAAAGACTGAGGGGAGTTGCTGCCGCACTAGCTAACAAAATGTAACCCATGTGACCAACCGAACTATAGGCCACCATTTTTTTCATGTCTTTTTGGGCGATGGCATTCAATGAAGCATAAAGTACACTGACTACCGCCCATATTGCTAACCATGGAGAAATATATACCCAAGCTTCAGGAAACATATTTAATCCAAATCTCAGCAAACCATAAGTTCCCAGTTTTAATAACACTCCTGCTAAGAGTACGGAAATTGGTGTGGAAGCTTCAACATGAGCATCTGGCAACCATGTATGGAATGGAACTAGGGGAATTTTAATTCCAAACCCGATGACTATTGCTCCCAATAATAATAGTTGAGTTGCTAAAGGTAGGGTATGGGCAACTACTTGGTCGTAAGCAAAATTCGAGGAACCGCTTAACCAAACTACTCCCAGAAATCCAGCTAGGACTAAAATTCCTGAAATTGCTGTATAGATGAGAAATTTGGTGGATGCGTAACCTCGTCTTGGCCCTCCCCAGATGGCAATTAATAGGTATAAAGGAATTAGTTCGAGTTCGTAAAAGAGGAAAAACAGCAGTAAATCTTGAGCGAGAAAAGCTCCAAATACGCTGAGTGCCAACAATAGTATGAGGGAGTAATAAAAACGAGGTCTTTTGATTGATTCGTCTGTGGCATAGATGGCAATAGTTGTTAACAAACCATTTAATACTACTAATGGCAGAGATAAACCGTCCATTCCCAAGGAGTAGCTTAAGCCTAGAGAGTCTATCCAGGGAACTAGAACAACGAATTGTTGATTTGTATCTTGTGGATTGAATTGGGTGAGTAGCACCAAAGACCATAAGAAACTGATAATAGCCGCTATTAAAGCTAGTTGACGGGCTAATTTCGGCGAGAGAGTGCTTGGCCAAAAACTAATAATACCCGCACCAATTAGTGGAACTAAGATGAGAGCGTTGAGCATTTATTGATATTTTCCTTTGAGGGTAATTTACCGATAATTTTGCAATTCTACTATAGAGCTATGGGAGATGGACAATTTATAGCAGAAGTCATTTCAGTTATCATAAAAAGTTAGAAATTAGAAGTTAAATTATTGCTGTGGCTAAATTTTAGGCGTTGGTGAATATCTGCCCTAGTAATGGTGACTGCTATATATCAACGTCACAGATTAATTATTAATCAAAAACTGGAAATATTTTCATTACTGTTGCGACATACGCAATAGTAGAGCATCAAACCTATATCAAAAGTAAACTGAGAGTCACTGATGCTCTGAACAAGTCAATCTATCAATCAACGCCACAGGTTAATCACAAATCAAAAACTGGAAATATTTTCATTACTGTTGCGACATACGCAATAGTAGAGCATCAAACCTATATCAAAAGTAAACTGAGAGTCACTGATGCTCTGAACAAGAATCTATCAACCAACGCCACAGGTTAATCACAAATCAAAAACTGGAAATATTTTTATTACTGTTGCGACATACGCAATAGTAGAGTATCAAACCTATATCAAAAGTAAACTGAGAGTCACTGATGCTCTGAACAAGTCAATCTATCAATCAACGCCAAAAAATTAAAAATTAAAACATTTTATTACTATTGCACAATAGTAATAAAATCACCTTCCTACAACTTCTCATTCAAATTTTTCTGCATGGCAAGAATATCTTTTTATATTACATTAGTAATAAATATACTACATAATAGTGTTGCGAAACAATATTGCTCTGAGAAAAGGCCGTAAAAAGCCTCAGCAATCTTCTTATTTTTAATTTTTGACTTTTGAGTGGATGAGGATGGATAGAAAAACAGTAGAATCAGGATTAATATTACTTGCTCTCACAGGTTCTCAAGCTTACGGGACTTCCACACCTTCATCAGACTGTGACTATAAAGGAGTTTTTATTGCTCCCAAAGATTATTATTTAGGCTTCAAATCTGTAGAACAAAAAGACCGAGGTTGGGATGAACCAGGAACAGGTTTATTTCCTGTATTAGATAATGTCAAAGATTGCGTAATTTACGAGTTAAGAAAATTTCTTACTCTCGTCTATAACAACAATCCGAATATATTAGAACTTCTCTGGTTAGATGCAGATTTTTACTTACATTTATCGCCAGTGGGAAAAAAGCTAATTTCCTATCGTCAGGAATTTATTTCTCAGAAAATTAGAGCTTCTTTTGCGGGTTATGCTTATTCTCAAATTAAACGAGTTGAAACTCACAGAAAATGGTTATTGAATCCTCCAGAAAAAAAGCCAGTACCTCAAGATTTTGGATTGAATGAAAATAGCTATCGACCTTTAGCAAAATCTGAAGTTAATGCTTTTATGGAATTCCTTTATATGTTGGTTAGAGACTGCATAGAATTTTTAGAACCTGTGCAAGAACTGCGAGATTTACTGTTAGAAAAAATTGATTATAAAGGCATTCTCAAACAGCATCCTATTTCTGAAGAGTTATTACCAAAAGTTCAAGAATATACAAGGGCAAAAAATGATTTTATTCATCTTTTGCATTTGACTCAAGTTTATCGGCAAGCTCTAAATCAATGGGAAGCTTATTGTAGTTGGAATAAAGGCAGGAATTTGCAACGGAAAGAGTTAGAAAAAAAGTGTGGATATGATGCCAAACATATGAGTCATTGTATTCGGTTGTTAAGAATGGGAATTGAAATTTTGCGTGATGGAGTTTTGTATGTAAATAGGAAAAAAGCTGGTGATGCTGAATATTTGTTATCTATTAGAAATGGAGATGTTGCTTATGAAGAAGTGAAAAATTTAGCTGAGGATTTATTTGCGGAAATTAAGGAGGTTAAAACAGAATTGCCAGAACAAGTGGATAAGAAATTTTTGAATGAGGTTTGTGTGGAATTGGTGGAAATGGCTGGAGTTTGTTAAACTAAGAAAAAATCACCGCCAAACAGTATTAATAACTAATTATCGGTTAAGGCCAAAATAGTTCATTATGTTTTAGCCATTTCTAAAGCTTTTGAGAATTATAGGGAGAATTAATGATGAAACTCGAAGACTATTTTAACTTTTTTGCTCCCCATGATATTCGACTGAAAGGAGGATGGGAATTAAAACTATCCTTTATGATTTTATTTATAAATCTAAAACTACTGAATAAATTTTCCAAACTTATTCGTCTTTAACCTTGGAACAGGTTTATGCCACAATTTTGTATTATTTAGACAATTTTGAGTTGTCAAACTATAGAATTCTATGGCAGGAAATGTAGATGTTTCTTAGAAGCTGATAGCTGTTAACGCAGTTCCTCTATTTCGCTTTTCGGCTGTCGCCGACATGAAAAGCGTAGCTCCTCCGCAGGAGGCAAGAGACTAGCTGACTGCTAAATGCTTAGGAAATATGGTCAAACATATAGCCTCAAATACCTAATCTTTGATAGACATCATCTAAATAAAGAGAGAAAAAAATTAACATTCAGCTATTAGCGGTCAGCGGTCAGCGGTCAGCTATTAGCTTTTTAATGAATTAAGCAAGTATTAGTTTAGCTTCTACTACATTTTTAACTATAAAATTGAAGCACAAAACGACGAATTTGAGTTATCAAACTATACAATTCTGTGGCAGGAAATGTAGATACATCTCAGAAGCTGATAGCTAGATAGCTGACTGCTAAATGCTTAGGAAATATGGTCAAACATATAGACTCAAATACCTAGGACTCGTGTAAAAATAACCCGAACAGTTTTTTTGATGAAAACTATATTTCACAATTTATCCTAGATCAAGTTTGTACAACTTATTTTTACATAGCTCCCTAATCTTTGATAAACATCATCTAAATGTTTTAAATAGTGTTTCGGGTCAAAACAAGCTGCAATTTTTGCCTCAGATAATTGACTTTTAAAATATAGATGTGTCTCAGAAGCTGATAGCTAGATAGCTGACTGCTAAATGCTTAGGAAATATGGTCAAACATATAGACTCAAATACCTAATCTTTGATAGACATCATCTAAATGTTTTAAATGCTGTTTCGGATCAAAACAAGCTGCAATTTCTGCCTCAGATAACTGACTTTTAATCTGTTCATCTTTGCCGATTAAATCTTGAAAATTACCATTTGGTTGATTCCAAGCTTGATGAGCGCAAGACTGTACAATTTTATAAGCATCTTCTCGCATCATGCCTTTTTCTACTAAAGCTAAAAGCACTTTTTGGCTAAAAATTACCCCTCCATAAACATTCATATTTCGCTTCATGTTTTCTGGATATACTAACAATTTCTTGATTAACTCAGTAGTTTCTTTGAGCATAAAATGAGTCAAAATACAAGCATCTGGCAAAATCACTCTTTCTACTGAACTATGAGAAATATCTCGTTCGTGCCAAAGAGCAACATTTTCCAAAGCAGCAACAGCATGACCCCGCACAATTCTCGCCATTCCTGTTAACCTTTCCGAACGGATGGGGTTACGTTTGTGAGGCATCGCACTAGAACCCTTTTGACCTTGAGAAAAATATTCCTCAACCTCTAAAACATCTGTGCGTTGGAGGTTACGAATTTCCACCGCAAAACGTTCAATAGAAGCAGTCAGTAAGGCAAGAATTTGTACATACTCAGCATGGCGATCGCGAGAAATTACCTGAGTCGAAGCTGTATCTGGTTTAAGTTCCAGTTTTTGGCAAGCGATCGCCTCAACTCTTGGGTCAATATTTGCATAAGTTCCCACTGCCCCAGAAATTTTACCGACAGCAATATTCTGACGTAGTTGCACTAACCTCTGGCGATGACGACAAACCTCTGCTAACCATCCTGTCAATTTAAAACCAAAGGTTATTGGTTCCGCATGAATACCGTGGGAACGACCTACCATAAAAGTTTCCCGATGTTGTTGTGCTTGATACCGAATAGCTTGTCCTAATTCTTCCACACAGGACAACAACACATCCAGACTCGCGACCATTTGCAATGCCAGGGCAGTATCCAAAACATCAGAACTGGTTAAACCAAGGTGAATATATCGTCCAACATCACCAACATATTCATTAACATTTGTCAAGAAGGCAATCATATCATGGCGGACTTCTGCCTCAATTTCCAGCACCCGCTCCTGGTCAAAATTTGCCTTGGCCTTAATTTCTGCTACTGCCTCAGCAGGTATATAGCCAAGTTCTGCCTGAGCTTCACAGACAGCTATTTCTACTTGTAGCCAAGTTTTCAGCTTGGCATTATCAGTCCAAAGTTCACCCATTTCGGGTAAGGTGTAACGTTCTATCACACTCTTACAATTAAAACAACCGTTACATTGTACTACTGTCAACCACAGATACTGAAGTTAAAAATAAAAATCAAAAATTAAACTTAAAAATTTATCGACTCAAAACTTTGACGCTATTTCTCCGAGCCTTTATATTTTCAAGGTTTTTTGGTCAACTTTTACATCAAGTTAAAAGTCAAAAGTTAAAGGTAAAAAAAATACCCTTCTCAACCGAAGTTAAAAGTAAAAAATCAAAAGTCAGATTTGATAGACTTTAAACTTTGAGAGTATTTATCCGAGGCTTTATATTCTCAAA